>CALKDE010000426.1 GCA_938082955.1 uncultured Pseudomonadales bacterium | reverse complement strand
CTTGGCAGGCTTATCAGCCTTCTTCGCCAACTTCTTAACTTTTACAGGAGCTTGGATATCGATGACCTTGCCGCCAGCCGCTTCGATTGCTGTTCGCGCGCCTTTAGTCACACCAATCCCTTCCAAAGTGACGGCCTTAGTGACATCACCGGACAACATTACCTTCACTCTCTTGATCCCGGCAGTAATTAGGTTTGCCTTACGCAGCACTTCAATAGTGATAACGTCTGCATCGAGCTTGTTCAATTCTGATGTGCGAACCTCGGCTGAAACGCGACCTATACGAGAGCTAAACCCGTACTTAGGTAAACGCATTTGCAAAGGCATCTGACCACCTTCAAATCCTGGTCGAACTGTACCGCCAGTACGAGACTTCTGACCTTTGTGTCCACTTCCAGCTGTCTTGCCCGAACCACTACCGATACCGCGACCCACGCGTTTCTTAACTTTATGGCTACCAGGAGCTGGGCTTAATGTATTTAGTTCCATCACAATTTCCTTAGTCTACGGCGACCATGTAGCTAACTTTGTTAATCATTCCGCGTACCGATGGAGTATCTTCCACCTCGACGGATTGGTTCATGCGACGCAGGCCCAATCCTCTCAAGCAAAGCTTGTGCTTTGGAAGTGTGCCGATCGGGCTACGTACTAACGTAACTTTGACTGTCTTTTTCTTCGCCATTTTTTTAACCGCCTAATCCTTAACCCGTCTAGTCTTTAACCGAGTATCTCTTCGACTGACTTACCGCGTTTTCCGGCAATGTCTTCAGGGGAGCGCATGTCTCGCAGACCGTTGAAAGTAGCTCGCACTACGTTAACCGGGTTAGTTGAGCCATAACACTTGGCTAGTACATTCTGTACACCCGCCAACTCTAGAATCGCTCGCATTGCACCACCGGCAATTACGCCAGTACCTTCTGATGCTGGTTGCATATAGACCTTAGAAGCGCCGTGTTTTGCCTTTATTGGATATTGCAAAGTATGCCCATCCAAACTCACCGTAATCATGTTACGACGTGCCGCTTCCATAGCCTTCTGAATCGCCAAAGGAACCTCACGAGCCTTACCGCGACCAAAACCGATGCGGCCATTGCCGTCACCAACTGCTGTAAGCGCTGTAAAACCAAAAATACGTCCACCTTTAACCACTTTCGCTACGCGGTTAACTTGGATCAGCTTTTCCTGCATGCCTTCTTCGTTCTTATCAGGCTGGTCTCTATATGCCATAGTTGAAAACCCTTAAAATTCCAATCCGCCTTCACGAGCCGCTTCGGCAAGAGCCTTTATGCGACCGTGATAGGCATAACCTGATCGATCAAAAGCAACTTTCTCAATGCCAGCTGCTTTAGCTCGTTCAGCGATTAATTTTCCGACCTTGCCAGCTGCATCGACATTGCCAGTCTTTCCACCACGCGCATCTTTTTCAACAGTAGATGCAGAGGCCAAAATTTGATCACCAGAAGCCGAGATTACCTGCGCATAGATATGTCTAGGCGAGCGGTATACGCACAATCTGTTCACGCGTAGTTCACTAATCTTTGCTCTGGCTCTTTTTGCCCGTCTAATACGAGCTACTTTTTTAACGTTCATATCTATGTGCCCTATTTCTTCTTCGCTTCTTTTCTAAATACACGCTCATCAGCGTAGCGAATTCCCTTGCCCTTATAAGGTTCGGGTGGACGAAAATCTCTGATTTCCGCAGCGACTTGACCTACTAACTGCTTGTCAGCACCAGAGATCACAATTTCTGTTTGTGAAGGAGTTTCCGCAGATACCCCTTCAGGGAGCTGATAGTTGATCGGGTGAGAATATCCAACAGTGATATTAAGTTTATTACCCTCAGCCTTGGCTCTATAACCAACGCCTTGTAGCTCCAATTTTTTTACAAATCCTTGGCTAACACCAAGCATCATGTTATTGATTAATGACCGAAAAGTACCAGCCATGGCATTTGCCTGGCGCGATCCGTCTTTCGCCGAGATACTAAGAATCTCTCCATCGTGTGCTACTGCAACAGAATTATGCAGTGCCAAGCGCAGGTTTCCCTTGCCGCCCTTTACCAGAATCTCGGTATCGCTAACATTTGTTTCTACGCCTTTCGGTATTTCTACCGGGCTATTTGCTACTCTAGACATAATATTGCTCTATTGACGATCTTAGCTCTCGTTCGCGAGATTCAAGATCGAGTATCAACACCAATTAGAAAACTGTACAAAGAACCTCACCACCGATTCCGGCCGCGCGTGCTTGCGTTTCAGTCATCAGGCCTTTGTTTGTAGACATTATTGAGATGCCCAAACCGGCTCTAACCTTTGGTAAATTTTCTTTACCCTTGTAGCTGCGCAAACCTGGTCGGCTAGCTCGCTTAATTTCTTCAATTACAGGCTTGCCCTGAAAATACTTCAGATCTATATTCAGGATTGGCTTGCCGCCATTTTCATCAACCTGATAGCTCGCAATATAACCTTCGTCTTGTAAAACTTGTGCTATTGCGACCTTCATCTTAGAAGAGGGCATACTAACGGTTGGCAATTTCGCCATCTGCGCATTACGAATGCGAGTTAAAAGATCTGCTATGGGATCTGACATGCTCATAATTCTTCTCCGACTACCAGCTGGCCTTGGTTAAACCAGGCACATCACCGCGCATGGCTGCTTCGCGCAGCTTATGACGGCACAAACCAAACTTACGATACACTCCATGAGGACGGCCTGTAATCTGGCATCTTCGTCGCTGACGAACTGGACTGGCATCACGAGGCAGTTTCTGCAACTTAACCTGTGCTTCCCATTTTTCCTCATCACTAGCATTAGCATCATTAAGAACAGCTTTTATAGCAGCACGTTTGGCTGCAAATTTCTCAACTGTCTTAGTGCGCTTGTGCTCTCTAGCTATCATTGAAGTCTTAGCCATTATTAAGAATCCTTTTCTTCATCAGGTGCAGGCGCATCTACCGCTGCAGGTGTTTCGTCTACCACATCGATGGCCGGCGCCTCAGGCGCTGCCTCAGATTTTTGTCCATCAGCTGCAGGAGTTAAACCTCTAAAAGGAAAGCCCATCGCCTTTAATAGCGCTCGACCTTCATCATTAGTTTCAGCTGTTGTAGTAATTGCGATATCCAGTCCACGCAAAGTATCGATTTTGTCGTAGTCAATCTCTGGAAAAATAATCTGCTCGGTAACTCCCATAGCATAGTTGCCACGACCATCGAAAGACTTAGGGTTCAGACCACGGAAATCTCTTATACGAGGAATCGAAATACCAACTAGCCTTTCTAGGAAGTCATACATACGCTCGCCACGAAGAGTAACCTTACAACCTACGGGCCAACCCTCACGAACCTTAAATGCAGCGACAGACTTTCGAGCCTTGGTAATCACTACTTTCTGACCGCAAATCTGGGTTAAATCATTAGCCGCATTTTCAAGAACCTTCTTGTCTGTCAATGCTTCGCCAACGCCCATGTTCAACACAACCTTAGTAATCTTAGGCACGCGCATAGGATTTTCGTAACCAAATTCTTTGGTTAGAACGGGTATTACTTCTTTCTTATAAAATTCTCTAAACTGAGCCATGCTTGGCAACCTACCGTTATTAATCTATGTCTTGACCGTTTGACTTAAAGACGCGCTTCTTATCGCCGTCTTCAAGCACCTGAATACCAACGCGGTCTGCCTTGTTAGTCTCAGAATTAAAAATAGCAACGTTCGAAATACTAAGCGCCGCCTCTTTCTCAACAATTCCACCAGCCTGGCCTGCGTTAGGGTTTGGCTTAGTGTGACGTTTAACCATATTCACACCATGAACGATTACTCGATCAGTACCAACGAGACGGGAAATAGTTCCGCGTTTACCCTTGTCTTTGCCAGTGATTACTATCACTTCGTCATCACGTTTAAGTTTGCGCATTTCCTGCCCTTGCCTCTCTAACTCTATTCTTTTGACGCCTAAAGTACTTCTGGCGCCAATGAAATAATTCGCATAAATTTTTCAGTTCTCAGCTCTCTCGTAACCGGACCAAAAACACGAGTGCCAATTGGAGCATTTTGTGCGTTCAACAAAATCGCCGCGTTATCGTCAAAACGAATCTGTGAACCATCACCACGTCTAACACCTTTCTTGGTGCGTACGACCAAAGCAGTCAATACCTGGCCTTTCTTTACCTTACCGCGTGGAATCGCTTCCTTTACGGTAACTTTAATCATGTCGCCAATGCGAGCGTAACGACGATGAGACCCGCCCAACACCTTAATACACATTACGCGTCTTGCGCCGCTGTTGTCCGCGACATCTAAGTAAGACTGCACTTGAATCATCGATTCACTCCAGTTGCATTCGCTCTCGAATGCAAACTCTTAATCTAAAGCTAATTTAAACTTGCGCTGCCCGCTCGTCTATTGACACCAAGGACCAAGACTTTGTCTTGGACAGAGGGCGCACTTCTTTGATTGTTACTTCATCGCCGGGCAAACATTCGTTGTTCGCATCATGCGCATGAATTTTGGTAGACCGTTTGATGATCTTTCCGTATACCGGGTGTGTTACCCGACGCTCTACGAGCACAACAATGGACTTGTCCATCTTGTTGCTGATTACCTTCCCAGAGGTCGTACGAGCAGTTTTCTCTATGTTCTCAGTAGCCGACATATCTATGATCCACTTCTCTGTTTTTCGGTGATAATGGTTTTTACGCGGGAAATATCCCTGCGCACAGCACCAATCAAGTGAACCTGGCTCAACTGACCAGTACCATTCTGCATACGGTAGTTAAACTGATCTTTATGAAGATCCTGTAATTGCGTCTGCAATTCCGCTACCGATTTTTCTCTTAACTCACTGGCTTTCATTACATTACCGTCCGCTTTACGAAGACTGTTTCGAAAGGTAATTTGGCAGCTGCCAAATCAAAGGCTTCGCGAGCCACGCTTTCCTCAACACCTTCCATTTCAAACATGATTCTTCCTGGCTGAATTTGGGCTACCCAGTACTCAACGTTACCCTTACCTTTACCCTGTCTAACTTCGAGAGGCTTCTGTGTAATAGGCTTGTCTGGAAATACACGAATCCAAATTTTTCCGCCACGTTTTACGTGTCTAGTCATTGCTCGACGAGCAGCTTCGATCTGGCGTGCAGTCAAACGACCACGTGATATGGCTTTTAAACCGTAATCACCAAAATCTACGTTGCTGCCTCTATGTGAAAGACCACGGTTGCGGCCCTTCATCATCTTGCGAAATTTTGTGCGCTTTGGTTGTAACACGTCTCTTTACCCTTGGTTGGTTTTAGCAGGAGCAGGAGTAGGCACAATTGCCGCATCCAGGTCCAAAACCTCACCTTTAAATATCCAAACTTTTACGCCGATCAAGCCATAAGTAGTGCTTGCCTCAGCAGTTCCGTAATCGATATCCGCTCTGAGTGTATGCAAAGGTACGCGACCTTCTCTGTACCATTCAGACCGTGCAATCTCAGCACCACCCAAACGACCACCCACTTGTATCTTAATGCCTTGAGCTCCCTGTCGCATTGCATTTTGTACAGCACGCTTCATAGCGCGACGGAACATCACACGACGCTCTAGCTGGGAAGCGACACCGTCTGCCACCAATTGCGCATCTAGGTCAGGCTTGCGGATTTCTTCGATATTGATCTGCACGGGCACGCCCATCTTTGCAGTCAATGTATTGCGAAGCGATTCTACGTCTTCACCTTTCTTGCCAATCACGATCCCTGGTCGAGCAGTAAAGATCGTAATCTTAGCTGTTTTCGCAGGCCGCTCTATCTCTACTCTAGAAACGGACGCACTCGCCAACTTCTTCTTAATAAAATCTCTAACTTGAAGATCTACAAGCAAGTTAGCTGCGTACTCTTTTCCCTCGGCATACCACACAGAAGTGTGCTTCTTGACTATGCCAAGTCGTATTCCAGTTGGATGTATTTTCTGACCCATCGGATACCCCTAGCTATCTGCGACTGTGATTGTTATGTGACAAGAACGCTTGAGAATTCGATCAGCGCGACCCTTTGCTCTCGGCATGATGCGTTTCATAGTCATGCCCTCATCAACCATAATCGTTGATACCTTCAATTCATCTACGTCAGCACCTTCGTTGTGCTCCGCATTGGCTATTGCCGAATTCAATACTTTCTTGATGATCGCAGCGCCTTTCTTAGGGCTGTAAGTCAACACCAGCAGCGCTTCTTCAACAGCTTTGCCGCGTATTTGATCAGCCACGAGTCGCGCTTTCTGAGCGGAGAGACGTGCACCTTTTAATCTTGCTTGAACTTCCATCACAGACCCCTAATTACCGTGCCTTCTTATCGGCGTTATGACCGCGATAAGTACGAGTTATAGAGAACTCACCTAGCTTATGACCAACCATGTCTTCATTAATGGAGACTGGCACATGCTGGCGCCCATTGTGGACAGCGATGGTCAAGCCAATCATGTCCGGAGAAACCATTGAACGTCGTGACCAAGTTTTGATTGGGCGCTTATCATTATTCTCTGATGCGACCTGCACCTTCTTCATTAGATGAAGATCGATGAATGGACCTTTTTTTAGCGAACGTGGCACTGGTGAATACCTCTACTGAAGCCTTAGCGGCTTGAATTTCTGCGGCGAACAATCATGTTATTCGTGCGCTTGTTAGTTCTCGTTTTAAAACCTTTAGTCTTCGTACCCCATGGTGAAACTGGGTGGCGACCACCGGATGTTCTTCCCTCACCACCACCATGCGGATGATCTACTGGGTTCATAGCAACACCACGAACAGTAGGTCTCACTCCTCTCCAACGCTTAGCACCCGCTTTACCGAGTGAGCGTAGCGAGTGCTCGGAGTTAGACACTTCCCCCATAGTCGCGCGGCAGTCGCTCAACACCTTGCGCATTTCGCCAGAGCGAAGACGAAGTGTTGCATAGTTGCCTTCTCGTGCAACTAACTGCAAAGAAGTACCTGCGCTACGAGCAATTTGCGCGCCCTTACCAGGCTTCAACTCGCAGCAATGAACCGTA
>CALKDE010000425.1 GCA_938082955.1 uncultured Pseudomonadales bacterium | reverse complement strand
CAAATGGCGGAAGCGCAGAGCAACAGAGAACTCCCACAAATAGAACAACCAGCAGGCATACCTAATACCTATGAGGAACATGCCAAGCTCATGTTCGACATGCAGGTGCTGGCCTATCAGACGGATTTGACTCGCGTCATAACATTCATGTTAGGGCGAGAACTAAGCGGTCGCACCTACGCCGAAATCGGCGTTCCCGATTCGCATCACCCAACCTCGCATCATCGCGATGACCCAGCACTTTACGAAAAGGTCACAAAAATCAACGAATTTCATACCAGCCTGTTCGCCTACTATCTTGACAAGCTCGATGCGACACCCGACGGAAACGGGTCGCTGTTAGATAACATGTTGATGCTCTACGGTGCAGGTATGTCCGATAGCAACCGCCACCAGAATACTGGCCTGCCGCTGGTACTACTGGGCGGTGCAGGCGGCGCTGTCAAAGGTGGTCGCCATCTTCGTTACACCGAAGGCACGCCGATTAGCAACCTACACCTGACCATGCTCGAGAAGATGGGAATCCCTATGGAGTCGATGGCCAATAGCACTGGCCGACTCAACCTGTTGAGTGGCGTCTGATTTTGAGAGTTAGCATGATAAAAAGGCTGAGATTGTTTGTGCTGGCAATGACGGCGCTGCTTACAGTGAGCGTCATTGCCGCTGAAACCCCTCCACTAGTCGACGCGGCTAGGCATCAAGACACAGTGATGTTGCAGCTGCTGCTAAATGCCGATGCCGATCCTGACTCGCGACAAGCAGATGGCGCAACCGCTTTACACTGGGCGGTGTATCACGAGAATGTCGATAGCGTGGTCTCACTCATCGAAGCCGATGCCAATGTAAATGCTGTCAACCGTCTAGGCGCATCACCCCTTTATTTAGCTGCCAACAACGGCAGTGCGAATTTGATTGAGCTACTGCTTGAGGCTGGTGCGAATCCAAATGTCGCGATGCCGATGGGCGAAACACCAATAATGACAGCGGCCCGCTCAGGCACTGCCCGCGGAGTGCAGTTGTTGGTGGCAGCGGGAGCGGATGTAAATATCGCAGAACAATCACGTGAACAGACAGCTCTCATGTGGGCAACTGCTCAGGGACACGTGGAAGTAGCGCGCTTACTTGTAAACGCTGGCGCAGATCTGGAGGCACGCTCGAAACTACGGTCACGACTCATGTATGCCGACAGATCAAATGGCGGCGCATTCGATCAGGGCATCATGGAACAACTTGGTGGTTTTACAGCACTGCTGTTTGCCGCACGCAGTGGCGATATTGAGATGGCTCGCTTCTTACTCGACAGTGGGGCGGATATTGAAGCAGTTGCAGGCAATAAAACTAGCGCTGTGGTCATTGCCACTCATAGCGGTCACCCGGCTCTAGCAGAGCTGTTGCTCGACAGCGGAGCCAATGCAAATACTATCGGCGCTGGCTACACGGCTTTGCATGCGGCCATTCTGCGCGGTGATTTGGATACCGTGAACGCTCTACTGGCTCACGGCGCTGACCCTAATGCTCGACTTCTCAGACCTAACCCTGTGCAGCGCGCCAGCGAAGATTGGTCACTTAAGGGACCAAAAGTTAGTGCCACTCCCTACTGGTTGGCAGCCAGTTTTCGTGAAGCAAATATTATGCGCGCACTAGTTGCAGGTGGAGCAGATCCCTCTGCTACCAATGAAGGCCGATTGAGCATACCGAGAAATCGGGAAGATCGTGAATCCTACACCCCCAAAGTGGTTAGTGGTTTCGAGAGCAGCGTTCAGGCTGCGATTCGCGGGGACAACACCCGAGGCCGTTATTATGTCCAAGCTAACCCAGACCCCGCTGGCGAAAAGCAGCTTGCACTAGCCGCAGTAATAGCCGCCGCCGAACATGGCGTTGACCTGAATCATCGCGACTTCAGCGAATCGACAGCACTACACGATGCAGCAGCCAGAAAGCTTCCGAACATAGTACGGGAGTTGGCTCAGCGAGGCGCCGACGTAAATGCACTCAATTCTCGAGGGCGGACACCGCTCGATATGGCTGTCGCTGCGGAGAGCCAGGATAACTTCTTTGACTTTACTGTATCCGTCCCCGGACCCACTGCCAGTGAAGTGCTGAAAGAGTTCGCAGCAGTGCGCTCTAAACGATAACTTAGAGCGGATTTGCTTCTCTATAAATTCCACCATAGCTTCTCAATTTATCCGCAACAATCTTCCTAGCCTGGCCCTGATGTTTACGCAATAACCGCTTAACGAAGCACCTTGCGACCGTTCCATCACATCGTTTCTGAATAAACACACCAACTATTTTGCCATCGCCTTCTTAAAACCATTTCGCCCCATCAGACTCGCCAAATAGCGCTTACAATTGGGTTTATAGTGCTCACTTAAGCCCAGTGAAATTCCCATAAACAGAGCATAGCCAACGGCAATGTCAGCGATAGTGAATCTATCTGCACAGAGAAATTCCTTGCCCTCAAGGGCCGACTCGACGCTGCGTAGTCTAGAGAAATACCACTTCGTATAGTCTTCCACCACCTGCGGAACTCTTCTCTTCTTCGGCTCTAGTCGGGTGTAACGCAGCACGAGAGTCTGCGGAAATGTGAGCGTAGCATCACTGCGGTATAACCAATTTAGGTACTCGCCATATTCCCGCTCGTCTGGGCGTATCGCTAAAGGTGTTGGGCCATAGCTATCTACTAAATAGTGACAGATGGCTGTCGACTCTGTAAGCGTTAGCTGACCATCAACTAAACTTGGGACCGTGCCCAAGGGGTTTATGTCGAGATAGCCGGCATACTCAAAGCGTGGAGGAAATGCCATGGTAACTAGATCGTAATCTAGACCCATCTCTTCGAGCGCCCAAAGCGGACGTAGCGAGCGAGAATTTTTACAGTGATATAATTTCATTTCAGCTAGGCTCATGTGGAGATTTCGAACATAGTATATGACACGCAGCTTTTGATCAGAATTTAAATGCAGAACAATACGTAAACGCCAACTACTTTTCCAGGTAGAACAATGCCGCCTGCCCCCTGGTAGTTTCCAGTCTCATCTACAACATTCCAGATCGTGGGCCTGTCGATCCAGAAACGTCTGCCGCTTGACGCAATTCGAATGCGTCGGTAGTCGCCAACAAAGCCATCTTGCTTAACTTTGTTCATGAGCAATTCTCGTTCACCCTGATTGACAGTAAGAATATCTGCGTCAACGG
>CALKDE010000424.1 GCA_938082955.1 uncultured Pseudomonadales bacterium | reverse complement strand
CCGCGATATTCCCGATTATGACGTGTTAATGAAGCAGCGCCTGGCTATTCTCAACCAGCACGGCTTAGGACTTCCGGACATTCAGGAAGTCATCTCAACGATGGCACCAATGCCTGGCGCTAAAGAGTTTATAGATTGGTTGAAAGAGCGATTTCAGCTCATTATTTTGTCTGATACATTTTATGAATTTTCTCAGCCTCTGATGCGCCAGCTCAACTTCCCAACGCTGTTTTGCCATAGACTGGTCGCGGATGAGAACGGCAGGATCGTGGATTACAAGCTCCGGCAGAAGGACCCCAAGCGCGAATCCGTTAAGGCATTGCATGGACTTAACTTTCGGGTGATCGCATCCGGTGACTCTTACAATGATACGACCATGCTCGAAGAGGCGGATGCTGGCATCTTGTTCCGAGCGCCGGCTAATGTCATCGAGGAGTTTCCGCAATATCCTGCGGTTGCCAGCTATGAAGAGCTTAAGCGAGAATTCTGTGCTGCCAGCGAACGCGAGCTAAGTGTAACGAAATCCTAAGCTTAATTTATAACTTAAATTTATTACTGCAATGCACTGAAAATATTGCTTATTTTGTCGAAGCATTCCTGGTATTCCTGCTCGCATTCGGAGTCAGCTACAATGCCTCCTCCCGCCCAACAGCTGAGCAAATCTGATTCCCACAATAGACTGCGGATGGTAATACTGCTGTCGAAGCTGCCATCTGCCCCCAGATAGAACACCGTTCCACAGTAAACACGCCGCGCACCATGCTCCACGCTCTGGATGATCTGCATAGCGGCTATTTTTGGGGCACCGGTGATAGAGCCTCCAGGATAACAACTTGAGAGAAGATCTAACGCATCTTTGCCTGGCAGTAATCTGCCGGCAACATCGCTTACCATGTGATGAACATTGCTGAAGCTTTCTATAGTAAATAACTGATTTACTTTAATACTACCGATTTCACAAATACGCCCTAGGTCGTTTCTTAGTAGGTCTACGATCATTAGATTCTCTGCCCGATCTTTTTCGCTAGCGGCCAGTTCTCGTGCAAGGCGCCTATCCTCATCCGCTGACTGGCCTCTGGGTCGCGTCCCTTTTATCGGCTGCGTTAGGACAGCGCCTTTGTCTAGGCTAACAAAGCGCTCTGGTGACAAGCTCAATAGCGCGCCGCTGTTCCAGTTTATATACGCAGAGAAGGGGGCCGTGGTGGCGCGGCGCAGCTTTAAATAAGCTGCTAGGGGCTCCCCGCGCACCCTCGCGGTGAAGCTCTGGGTTAAGTTGACTTGATAACAATCTCCGCGCTCGATTCGAGACTTTATCGCAGCGAACGCATGCTGATACTCGGAAAAGCTGGTTGTGTTTGCGAACGGGGATTCAAGGCAGAACTTAGCAGGCTCAGCTGCAGCCGTTCTATTGAGCGACTGCTCAATAGAGGCTAACGCCTGATTGATAGCGGTAGCGGGGCAACTCGGGTGCATCCTTAACTCGCAGCTTCTTTTCTCGTGATCCAGAACAAGGGTCCACAGATAAATGCCGACGAATGCATCGATGATCGAGAAGTCAGCTTTGCCTATCAGGGTAGGGTAGCCGAGATAGACGATGGCCGTGCCGGCATGTTCTAGCTTTAGCTGCTGTTGCTTCTGTAGCCTAGGTGACGGTAAAAAATGCTCTTTTAATACTCTGATATAACTCAGAAATTCATTGCTATTGGTGGAGCTACCTACGAGCTGTGTCACGTTGTCAGAGCAAGAAAAGACGCCGTTTTCGACCTTTACATGGGCGGCGGGTGCTGCGGCCAAGATGTCCAGCCTGCCGTTGCTGCCTCGGTGGTTCGCGCTGTCGAGAAATGCGGGCATGCCAAACCCATTGAGCGCGCGCATATAGGGCTCGCTGTCATCGTAATAAGGCAAAGCTCGGGTGTTTGTGTAAGGCATAGGGTGCGCTTGCGGTAATGCGCGGCTCCGCAAGGTTAAGAATTAATCAGCAGCCAAAAGACTACCTTGATTTAACAGCTGGCGCAGTAGTTCCGTTATCTCGGGGTCTGCTAGCAAGTTGTTGGAGCTGCTAGGGACGATTTGGGGCGCCTCGCAGAACGCGACAATATTCGAAAGCTGTTTCATTGAGAAGCTAACCATAGCCCCATCAACGAATAGTAATACGCAGTCCTTGGCAGCAGATTCCATGAAGGCGAACCGAGAGCTGGGGTTCTTCATCAGTTGCACCCCATCGCCCAATAGGGCCGCAAAATCTTGAGGGGAAAGTTCGTCATCTAAGGGTTGAATGAGCTCGGGATATTTTGGTTGGCTGACATAGCAGCCGAACCAGCCGGCAAATTCCTGTTTCTGTGCAAGTCGTTCTGTGAGTTGACGATAACTGGCATCTAGCAACTCCGGCTTGATCTCTGCCCTGCGCAGTCCAGCCTGCGCCTTACTGTCTTCATAGCGCTGTGCCGGGTCTTGGTCTTTGATGATGAAATCACTGAAACCTTCTATCATTTCAGCCATAGAAGGTGCGCGAAACCCAATGGAGTAGCAGAGGCTGTCGTTGGTAGCTGTGCCCCAGTGAGCGAACCGCGGAGGAATATACAGCGCATCACCAGCGCTTAGATTGAATTCCATTGTGGATTTAAAGTTCTGCAGCAGGCTCAATTCCTCGCCAGAAACAAGCTCGGCATTGAAGTCACAGCGATCGCCGACCTTCCAGTTACGCTCACCCTGGCCCTGCAAAAGAAAGACGTCATAATAATCGTAATGAGGTCCTACGCTCCCACCTTGGGCAGCGAAGGAAATCATGATGTCATCGATGCGCCAGCTGGGAAGGAAATTGAAAAGTGTTTTTATATCGGCGACGTCTTCAACCCATTGATCCACTGCTTGGACCAGCAAAGTCCAGTTCGACTGAGGAAGTTGCGTGAAGTCAGAATCTTTGAATGGGCCATGACGAAGCTGCCATTTCCCTGGCTCGGCTTCAGTGACTAGACGGCTTTCAACAAGCTCTTCGCAGGCGAGTCCTGCCAACTCCTCAGGAGCCAGCGAATCACTAAAGTTTGGTATAAACTTCGTCAATAGCACTGGTTTCTTCTGCCAGTACTGCGCTAGAAAATCTTCGCTATCGAAAGCCGCGTTTAGTTGTCGTTTGCTCAAATAGCACGCGCCTGCTCTACAGCGTTTCCTAGATACTTGCGCGGTGTCAGTTGAAGCAATTCTTGCTTCGCTGCTTCAGGAATAGTGAGGCTTTGTACGAAGTTTTGGACAGACCTCTGGTCTATCTGCTTTCCACGAGTTAATTCCTTTAGCTTTTCATAGGGCTTCTCGATACGGTATCTGCGCATAACAGTTTGTATAGGCTCTGCTAATATTTCCCAGGAGGAGTCGATATCGTCATCTATCGCTTGAGCATTGAGCTCGAGTTTCCCAATGCCTTTCATCGTAGCTCGATACGCTATAAGGCTATGCGCCAATCCTGTGCCAATGTTTCTAAGAACCGTGGAGTCTGTTAAATCTCGTTGCCATCGTGAGATTGGTAGCTTCTCACAAAGGTGAGTCATGATGGCATTGGCTATGCCTAAATTGCCTTCAGAATTTTCGAAGTCGATAGGGTTTACCTTGTGAGGCATAGTTGAGGAGCCAACTTCTCCGGCTACTGTTCGCTGCTTAAAATAGCCTAGTGAAATATAGGCCCAGATGTCTCTATCGAAATCGATCAGCACGGTATTGAAACGACACACGGCAGCGAATAGTTCTGCCACGTAATCGTGAGGCTCGATCTGCGTTGTGTAAGGATTCCAGCTGAGACCTAGTCCTTCTACAAATTCCTTAGCAGTAGCCTGCCAATCTAGTCCTGGGTAGGCGGAAAGGTGTGCATTGTAATTGCCAACCGCGCCATTCATTTTCCCTAAAATCTCGTTCGATTCTATCTGTGCGATTTGTCGCCTTAGCCGGTGTACGACATTTGCAAACTCTTTGCCGATGGTAGAGGGGGAGGCGGGCTGCCCATGAGTACGGCAAAGCATTGGCTGGTCGGCAAAGTCATTAGCAAGCTGTGCTAATTGATTTTCGATCTCACGCATCTGATCGAGCATCACCTTGTCGCGACCATCGCGCAGCATTAGCGCATAGGCTAAGTTGTTGATGTCCTCGGATGTACAGGCGAAATGGACGAATTCGAGCTGATCACTTAGCTCTGCATTGTCCTTAAATTTTTCTTTGATGAAATACTCGACAGCCTTTACGTCGTGATTGGTTGTTGCCTCGATTGCCTTAATGCGTTGTGCGTCGGCTATCGTGAAGTTTTCGATAAGATCATCCAGGTACTCTAAGCCTCGCTCGCTAATGGCTTGAAGCTCGTGGATTTGATCGTGTTCCGATAGCTTCTGTAGCCACCTAACCTCAACTAAGACGCGGTAGCGCATGAGCGCAAATTCACTGAAGTAGGGCGCGAGGTCTTCGCACTTGCTCTTATAGCGACCATCCAGAGGAGAGATTGCTAATAGTGAATT
>CALKDE010000423.1 GCA_938082955.1 uncultured Pseudomonadales bacterium | reverse complement strand
GGAGGGCGTGTCATATCTTGTGAACGAAGGACCAAGTCCGGCTCACCTACCGTCCAACCAATGTCATCGCTGTATACAATTTCCTCTGGTTCATTATCAGGATTGCCGCGAGGTGCACCGTTCTGAGCCCAAGCTTGGATGAGCGCTAATTCTCTATCAGACAACGAGTAATCGCTCTTAAAACCATTGATACCAATATCTTTTTCAACAAAGAATGGAGGCATAGCCCCCATACGGTCGCGAATCGCAGTGCGGTACATAATGATTGGTGCCCATGGCCTGACTTCATCATAAGTCATAAATGCCATAGGCCCGCCACCACCTGGTCGGTGACATTGCTGGCAGCTTTCCTGCAAAATTGGCGCAATATGATCTGCGTAATTTACGCTAGCAGGATCTATGTCAAAGTCGACCGCATCATAGTAGTGAAGCTGGTGATCTCCGACGCTGGCATCATGTGCCTGTGCCCAAGCAAAAACAGGGGTAAGTAAAAGGATTAGAGCGAGAAGTTTCCTAGCCATCATTGCAGTTTCTCCAAAAATAACGCTTTGTACTATTGGGATATTACGGAGGTAAAGATTCTTTCATGCTGCGACATGTCACCTGACATGTCAATTATCTGGATAGCAATTATTATTTACTATTTCTTAATAGCCTACGCGAAAACTGATTGCAAAAGTGGCTAAGTCACAATAAGTTGCAATAAGTTGCAATCGTGAGACTACGTGCGCGAATTCTTGCAAAATCGATCCTAAGAATAGGGTTCTTCTAAGGAAAAGTCCACGGTATTAGAAAGCTGCTTTTGCAACAATTCAGCCTTCAAAGTACGAGCCATAAATAGGCTCAATTTTAACGCTCATTATCCCTTTTTAGTCTGGCAGCGCGAAAGCTGTCAACGTGGTGCCTGAGGGTATTAAAACGTATTGTTTCCCATCCAATAAGTACGTAGTCGCCGCAGCACCCCAGATACGAGATCCTGTCTGATAATGCCAGAGATTCTCACCAGATTCGACATCGAAAGCCATGAAATTTCCCTCATGATCCCCTGCAAACACTAGCCCCGCAGCTGTACTCATGACACCACCAAAAGTTGGTGAAGGGTAAGTAAATTCCCAACGCAACTCGCCGGTGTGGACATCCAGTGCTCGCAACGCTCCAGAGCCCTGCTCCCCATCAATAAAGACAACCCCACCAAAAGAAGATTGGCCCGTCACATAGCGCGGCTCTTCTGGAACAAAGGTCGCACAAGTCTCCCGAGCCGTAAGGATGAACAAGTCCAGACCAGGGTAAAACGAAGGTGGCATAAAGTTAGTACCACCCCAGGGGTCAGGCAGGCAACCCTTGCTGCCATCATTCAATACAATGGGGCGACCATCGGCGCCTATCTCTCTTGCCCAAGTTGTTGCAGTAAACGGTTTTCCTAAAAGCAATTCGCCATTGACTCTATCCAACACATAAAAAAAGCCATTACGATTTCCAACCATCACCACCTTACGCTCCTGACCATTCCACTCAATATCCGCTAACACCGGCACATGATTAGAGTCCCAGTCATTAAGGTCATGCGGTGTAAATTGGTAATGCCATTTCAGTTCGCCTGTGTCGGCATCCAGAGCAACTAAAGAATTTGAATAAAGATTATCACCGAGGCGGGTATCACCGAAATAGTCTGGATTCGGATTTCCAACACCCCAGTAGATAAGATTTAATGCCGGATCGTAGCTGCCATTCATCCAGGTTCCACCACCACCTCGAGCCAAAACCTCAGGGTCTGCAGGCCAGGTTTCACTGCCGGGATCTCCCAGAGCTGGAATAGTATGAAAGCGCCAAATTTGTTCTCCGGTCGCCGGATCATAGGCATCAATAAAACCGCGAGTCGCATATTCGCCACCGGAAATACCAACAATCACTTTGTCATCTAATACCAAAGGAGCAAGTGTCGCTGAATAGCCTGTTTTATAGTCAGCCAGTTGGATTTCCCAAAGAACATCGCCTGTTCGACGGTCAAATGAGACCAGATGAGCATCAAGTGTCACCATAAAAAGCTGATTTCCCAACATACCAAAACCACGATTAACCGGCGCACTCGCACCATAGGTCAAATCAGTAGGTAGATCACGACGGTGCTGCCAAAAAGACCGCCCTGTCCGTGCATCAATCGCCCAAGCGAAATTGTTTGAACCGGTTACATAAAGAATGCCATCGTCCATAAGCGGTGATGTTTCAAATCCACGACCACGCGTGGTGGTTCCAGTCTGAAATGTCCAAACAGGTCGAAGTTGATCAACGTTTTTTGGGGTTATTTGTTGCAGAGGACTATGCCGCTTGCCACTGTAGTCTCCTGAGAATGTAAGCCAGCGAGAAGGATCGTCAAAACCTCGCAAGATATCTTCATAACCGGGACCTACACTGTTTGCAATATTTGAGCTGGGAGCTGAACTGCTTTGTCCCACCAAATAGCCGCTCAAGCTGAAGCATAGAGCGCTAAATATCAATTTCCAAAATAATTTTTTTCCCATTTCAATTAAATCCTACTTAATCATTATTAGGCCTTGCTCGGCCCGTTTGCTGAATTATTAGTTCAACTAAAACGAAGGTCGGCGCCCTCGCCTGGACTGTAGATAACTTAAAATGTCGTTAACATCCGTTTCAGTTAGCGCCGCCTCTGAAAAAACTGGCATTAAAGAGTCAATCTCACGAGTGAACTGAATCAGCTCTATTTTGTTAAAAGCTCTTAGAACTTGCTCGCGGTCCATTAGCTGCACTGAAAAAGCATCTTCACTCTTGATCGTTCCCTGCACCCGCTCATTGGTTGCCGTCGTTAGGGATACTGGTTTGAATCGACGGCCTATGGCCGAACTAGGTTCACGCAGTGAATTTACCAACGACGCTAATGAACGACGCCCTGTAATAGAGGACAGGTCTGGCCCAAGACTCCCGCCAACACCATCTACTCGGTGGCAGCTAGAACAATTTTCAACAAACATATTCCGCCCTCGAACCGCATTACCTACTACAGTCTCATTGGTACCGCTTATAGCAATGCTTTTTAGGTAAGAAACTGTCATCCATATCTCAGGATCAGGGTTTTGATGCGGCGGCATAATGCTACCGGCGATACCTTCTTTAATGGTCTTAAAAAGACTCGCCTCAGTGGTTGTTTGCCGGGCCCATATCAGCGTGAGGTCCGGCGCCTCGATGCTATCGATACCCTTTGCGTCAGCACCATGACAGGTTGCGCATTGAGCTCGAAAAATAGCCCCTCCGGCTTGAGCAGCCCTAGGATCAGATGCTAACGGATTTACTACTTGTGCTTGGGCAAGGTTGATCAAGAAAAAGAAAGCTGCAGCTGCAATCACTGAACGAGCAGTTGAGTATTGGTAGCGATTTTTGTTTCGCAGAAAACTTACACTGGGAAAGATCACGTTAGTATTCTTCTAATTGTTTAGGATAAAGGGAAGCTATCACACTTATGGAAATACCAAGAATCTTTAGAATAGCACCTAGTTATTCCGCTGGCGAGAGTCCCTTGATTGCTCACTTTCGAATTTGATTACGAATCATCGAGTTGACAAGACACCATCATTAGTTTATCTCTATGTTTGAGTTAATTATGCTCAAAGCTATACGAAGTTAATGAGACCATAATAGTTAGTGGTTCATACAAATTATTAACTGTAAGATCAATAACATAACAATATCGGAGGAAAGGATGAATCACAGTCCGAATGCAAATATAAAAACCAAAGAAATGCTGACTTCAGTTTGTGCTGCACTAGCACTTGGCGCTGTAGTTTTCGTCACCCAAATAGACAGTATTTCAGCTCAGGCAAGCAATTTCCAGGGAGGCTCACCGACGGTAAGTCAGGCTCCTGATATGACTAGCATCAGAATTCTATTTCCTGCTGGAGTAAGGTCTTCATGGCATACCCACACCTGGGGGCAACTACTGATGATCGAAGAGGGCGTTGGCATGCATCAAACCAGAGGCGGCCCTATCTATGAGCAACTCCCTGGTGAACCTTGGTGGACAGGTCCTGATATTGAGCACTGGCATGGAGCACATCCTGATATGGATGCTCACCAGCTAACTATTTATGAAGGCAGTGTAGTTTGGCTAGACCCAGTCACTGATGATCAATATAACGGCATGAGAATGCGTCCCTAAACCGCCCTGCGTAAGAGGTTGTTTTAAAAGGCTTCTCATAGCACTAAAGATAAAAGGCGACTCGAATAATCGGGTCGCCTTTTTTAGTGAACAACACAACTCATTAACTCGATATATCCGCATTCCCAAACCTCCCATGGTGGGACAACCCTTAACCCTTAATAGCGCTTCGAATCTATTCATGGTTATTCTAGGAGGCAACAATGTTGAATTGAAGTTCGATAAGCGATCTTTGTGGCCTGTACTGAGTTTTCCCAATCTTAACCGCTTACAAACTAGGATTAATTATGAAATATTTAATGTATATGTTTGACGCAATCCCACTTTGTAGCCCTACACTCTGCCAAGATGCATTGACGCTCTAGTAAATTCATAAAATCCACTGAACAAGCTCAGCGCTGCATGGCTTCAGTGGAGTTTACTCTTTAGGACAATCAATCATATACTAACGCTTCGGCTATCAAAAAGATCTCTTTCGCCGTGTCTCGCATAGAGAAATCCATAGCATCAGGGGATGTGGAATGAATACCAAAAACAGAATTGTATATTTTATTGGGCTGACAAGTATTTGCCTGTTAATCGTCAGCTGCGGCCAAGAAAATCCGGTCATGCCCGAGCTTAGCTTCGAAGAAAAACTGCAACAGCGACTAATCCAAGCTCAGCCTGGTGATGTAATCAATATCCCCGCCGGCACCCACGAAATCACCCGCAGCCTCTCGCTGAATATTTCCGGCGTAACACTTGCTGGGACAGGCATCGATGAATCCATTCTTTCATTTAAGAATCAGGTGCAAGGAGCAGAAGGCCTACTCGTGAGCGCAAATGACTTTGTGATTCGTGATTTGGCCATCGAAGATACGATAGGCGATGCGCTAAAGATCAACCAGAGCAACAATGTACAAATATTGAGAGTAAGAACTGAGTGGACAAACGGCCCATTGAGTACAAATGGCGCCTATGGAATCTACCCCGTGCAATCGAGCAACGTCTTAATCGATGAGGCCGTAGCCATTGGCGCCTCGGATGCCGGTATTTATGTCGGGCAGTCATCACGGATAATCGTTCGTAATTCTCGGGCCGAATACAACGTTGCCGGCATAGAGATCGAAAACTCAACCTTTGCCGACGTTCACGACAACGTGGCTACGAATAATACTGGCGGCATTCTTGTTTTCGATCTGCCCAACCTCCCGGTTCAGGGCGGCCGCAATACGCGCATCTATAACAATCAGATTTTTGCCAACAACACCGACAACTTCGCACCCGAAGGCAATATAGTCGCCAGCGTACCGGCTGGTACTGGCCTAATGATCATGGCCAATGACAACATCGAGGTGTTTGAAAATAATTTCGAAGACAATAACAGCGCGAACGTACTTATCGTCAGCTATCTGATCAACGAGATACCTATTACCGACCCGAACTACGATCCATTTCCTGAAGCCATTTACCTTCATAACAACCAGTACACGGGCGGTGGAGAATCCCCTGATTCTGAACCGCTTGCATTGTTGCAAGCCGCAACTGGTCAGGCATTACCTGATATTATTTGGGATGGCATGCTCGCCGAGGGTAAGACAGCCGCCGACGCGCTGTGTTTCTCTGAAGCCGCGGACACCAGCTTCGTCTCCCTCGATGCGAGCAACGGGTTCGCAAAACCCGTCTTCGATGCAGCTGCGCACGACTGTGTCCTTCCACGCCTCACCGAAATATCAATGAGCTTGAGTAGTCAATGACAGACATTTACCCGCGCTCCGCTTTCTTGAGCGCATGTTTACTACTCCTCGTGGCCTGCTCGGAATCGCCGCCTATCTTTCATGATGTTGAAAGACCGCTGCGCCTCTCCGATTGGCAGTTATTTACTATGGATGCAAACGAACTCGCTCCAAGTGAATCTAGCGTGGTATTTCAACCCAACAATCCACTCTTCACCGACTACGCACACAAACTGCGAACGCTTTGGATACCTCAGTCTCTGCAAGCGGAGATTGTCGAGGATAAGATTAACTATCCCGTGGGCAGCGTACTGAGCAAGACGTTCTACTATCCACGCTCCTCAAGCACGGCACTAACCAAGGTCGCTGATAGCGGACTTCAGAAAATAAACCTGAGCGAAAATCAACTGATAGAGACTCGGCTTCTCGTGCGCAAGAACGATGGCTGGGATGCATTTCCCTATGTGTGGAACGATGAACAAACAGAAGCCTTTCTGCGCGTTGCCGGGGCCAGCAAAAAAATCTCACTACTTGATCAAGACAGCACCCAGACAACGGACTTTACCTACTTCGTGCCGAACGAGAATCAATGTGCCGGCTGCCATACGACGGTACACCCCGACGGTGATATGCACC
>CALKDE010000422.1 GCA_938082955.1 uncultured Pseudomonadales bacterium | reverse complement strand
ACGTACTCAACGTCAAATCGGTGCACGTCATAGCCATGCCCTATGCGCATACTATTTGGATCCATTGTCACTCGCCTGGTTTTTTAGGATTTGACTGGCCAAGACCAAATCCGCCTCAACAGTTATTTTGATGTTGTCTTTGTGGCCTGCAATCATTATAGGCTTAAAACCGGCGACTTCCATGGCCCCCGCTTCATCGGTCACCTGCTTGCCGCTAACCACCACCGTTTGTATAGACTCTTTTAATAGAGCGAAGCGAAACATCTGCGGCGTCAGTGCATTCCAATACGACTCTCGATCGACGGTTTCGATCACCGTCAGTTTTTTATCTACCCGTTTGAGGGTGTTGTCTACAGGAGAGCCTAACAGTCCGCCTATGGAATGCAGCGAAACTTTTTGAATTAGGTTTTCTATATCGGAAGTGCGTACGCAGGGTCTAACGGCATCGTGTACCAGCACCCAATCGTCTTTGCCTGCGAACTCTGTCAGCGCAGTAAGACCGTTTAGAACTGATTGGTAGCGCTCGCCTCCACCCATAACAGTTATAATGCGGTTTCCGAATTCCTCTTTGATCGATTTTTCCAATTCAGCCCAGCGACTGTCCTCGGGGTGAATCACAACTACAATCTTCTTTATTTTTTTCACTGCACTGAGTCGGCGCAATGAATGCAAGATAAGTGGGGCTCCATCGATAGACAGATACTGCTTAGGGATGCTGGATCCCATGCGACGACCAATGCCTGCGGCCGGCAAGACAGCCCATATTGTCATAGTTAGGTCTTCTGGTAATTAGGGGTCTGGCCCCGATTGTTCTGTTTATTTCTGGGTAGGCACTAGTAGATAGAATGTTTCGCCCTTCTCTATCATGCCAAGTTCAGAGCGTGCCCGCTCTTCGACGGCCTCAAGCCCATTCTTCAGGTCAAGCACTTCAATCTCAACCAGAGTGTTGCGCTGCTCTAGCCCTTCATTATTCGCTCGCTGCGCCTGCACTTCCAGCTCCAGCCTATTCAACGTGCGCACGCTACCTTCACCCAGCCATAGCTGGTATTGCAAAGTGATAAAAGCGAACCCAAGAAATCCTAATAGTATTTTCATAAGCCTTACTTAGGGGACAGACCCCATTTTCCTATTCAGCCAGTGAATTTAGAAAATTCCTTGATGCCATTAAATACCGAGTTGCCACCCAACTCTTCTTCAATCCTTAGCAATCTATTGTACTTCGCCACTCTGTCCGAACGACACAGTGAACCGGTCTTGATTTGTCCTGCGGCGGTGGCCACAGCCAAATCGGCGATAGTGGTATCTTCGGTCTCGCCGGACCGGTGAGAAATCACCGCCGTATAATCCGCCGCCTGCGCCAGATTGATCGCCGCGAGTGTCTCGGTCAGCGTACCAATCTGATTAAACTTGATCAGAATAGAATTCGCGATGCTCTCGTCAATTCCACGCTGCAGAATTTTAGTGTTGGTGACGAACAAATCATCGCCTACTAACTGAACTTTATCGCCTATCTGCGCGGATAATTTAGCCCAACCTTCCCAGTCGCTCTCATCCATGCCATCTTCGATGGATAAAATCGGATAATTCTCAGCCAAACCCTGCAGATAATCGGCAAATTGCCCCGAATCGTAGCTCTTGCCCTCGCCTGCGAGCACGTATTTGCCATCCACGTAGAATTCAGAGGCGGCACAATCTAGTGCCAGGTGGATATCCGCGCCCGGACGAAAGCCTGCAATTTCAATAGCTTGCAGAATACAGTCGAGTGCGGCGGCGTTAGAAGGAAGGTTCGGGGCAAAGCCGCCCTCGTCTCCCACAGCCGTGCTAAGACCCTGTTGTTTCAGCACAGACTTCAGGGCATGAAATATTTCAGCGCCGTAGCGCAGCGCCTCACTGAAGCTGGCCGCGCCCGTTGGCTGAACCATAAACTCTTGAATATCTACATTATTATCGGCATGCTCGCCACCATTGACGATATTCATCATCGGTACCGGAAGCGAATAATTACCTGTGCTGCCGTTCAATTGGGCGATATGTGCATACAGAGGTAGGCCGGCATCTAGTGCCGCTGCCTTGGCTGCTGCGAGTGACACTGACAAAATTGCGTTCGCACCAAACTTGGCCTTGTTCTCTGTGCCGTCGAGCTCCAGCATGACTGTGTCGAGGGCCTTCTGGTCTGCAGGATCCTGCCCGATAAGGGCCTGCCTGATTTCGGTGTTCACGTTGTGAACGGCCTTCAGCACACCCTTGCCGAGATAGCGTGCTGGGTCTTTGTCTCTCAACTCCAGCGCCTCGCGCGAGCCAGTGGACGCACCTGAAGGCGCACAGGCCGAGCCCATGACACCATTGTCTAGTTCAACATCTGCCTCGATGGTTGGATTACCACGGGAATCAAGCACTTCTCGCGCTTTTATATTTTTAATGCTAGCCATTTCAATACCTTATGAATAATATTTAATCTAATAAATGAATTTTAACGCGCCTGAAAGCTTAGGCTGTATCTAACTCAGGCAGCGACTTGATCAGATCGTCTACATCCCGCATCTGCTGCAAGAAGGGCCTAACGGAGTCTAATCTTAATGCACAGGGCCCATCGCAGAGCGCCTTGTCCGGGTCAGGGTGCGCCTCGATGAACAGCCCCGCTATCCCTTGCGACAAGCCAGCACGAGATAGTGCAGTGACATCACCCCGGCGCCCATCGGCCGCATTAGCTAAGCCCCCAGGCCGCTGCAGGGCATGTGTCGCATCGAACATCAGTGGGTTACCAAATTGCTTCATTACTGCGAAACCCAGCATGTCGACGACTAAATTGTTGTAGCCGAAGCTGCTGCCACGCTCGCAGAGAATCAGCCGCTCATTGCCTGCGGACTCAAATTTCTTAAGGATGTGGCCCATTTCCTGAGGCGCCAGAAACTGTGCCTTCTTGATATTGATGATCGCGCCGCTTTCTGCCATGGCGACAACAAGATCGGTCTGTCTAGACAGGAACGCAGGCAACTGCAGGATATCAGCCACCTCAGATGCCGGGCCGACCTGAGATATTTCATGCACGTCGGTAATCACGGGAACACCAAACTGCTCTTTGATCTCGGCGAGTATCTGCAACCCTTCTTCCAGCCCGGGCCCCCGATAAGAATCTTTGGAAGAGCGATTTGCCTTGTCGAAGGAGGCCTTGAATACGTAGGGAATATTGAGCTGGTCAGTGACTTTGTGGAACTGCTCGGCCACAGTCATTGCCAAGTCTCTGGATTCCAGCACGTTCACCCCGGCGAACAGGACAAAGGGCCGATCGTTGGCAATGGTGAAATTTCCAAGCTTAATTTGCTTTGCTGTCATGAATAGCTACCGGGTCCTTTTTCCTAGCGCTCAAACAGGAGCGTTACTCTCCGTGAGAGTCGCAGATGCAGTGGCGGCTTCCGGCTCAACAGCGGCCTCATGATGCGCTATAGCAGCCTCGATAAAACCTGTGAACAGTGGATGACCGTAGCGTGGCGTAGAAGTGAACTCCGGATGGAACTGACATCCAACAAACCAAGGATGATCAGGAATCTCCACCACCTCCACCAGCATGCCGTCGACAGATTTACCCACTAGTTTCAAACCAGCCTCAGACAATACGTCGATGTAATCGTTGTTAAATTCATAACGATGGCGATGACGCTCAACGATTTCTTCCTTGCCGTAGCTGGCGAAGGTGGTCGAGTCTTTATCCAAAACGCAGGTCTGTGCGCCCAGGCGCATCGTGCCGCCAAGATCAGAATCCTTATCACGGAATTCTGTCGATCCCCCGCGCGTCGTCCATTCACTAATCAGCGCGATAACCGGATTGTCGCAAGCGGGTGAGAATTCAGAGCTGTGCGCGCCTTTTAAACCCGCAACGTTTCTCGCGTATTCGATGACTGCAGCCTGCAGGCCTAGACAAATACCTAGGTAAGGGACCTTATTCTCGCGCGCGTACTGCACAGTCATGATCTTGCCTTCTACACCGCGCTCACCGAAGCCCCCTGGTACCAAGATCGCGTCTTGATTGGCCAGCACTTCGACACCCTTGTCTATAACGTCGGCAGAGTCGATGTAGGTGATGTTCACCTTGGTTCTAGTATGAATACCAGCGTGGATTATTGCCTCGTTCAGAGACTTGTAAGCATCCAGCAACTCCATGTACTTGCCTACCATGGCAAGATTCACTTCCTTGACTGGATTCAGGTGCGCATCGACGACGTGATTCCATTCGCAAAAGTCAGCAGGCGGGCAGTCCAGCCTAAATTTATTGATAACGATATCGTCGAGATTCGCCACACCCAGAATCGAAGGGATTCTGTAGA
>CALKDE010000421.1 GCA_938082955.1 uncultured Pseudomonadales bacterium | reverse complement strand
TGAATTGCTTGATCGCCTTGCCGAAGCTGAAGAGGCACTTGCCGAGTTAAACCAAGATGAGAATGGCGAACTAATCGGCCAGGTAACACCAGAGATTCAAGCAGAAGTCGATCGGTTCAACGAACAGATGCTAGAAACCCGTCGCAGTCTTCGTGATGTGCAGTATCAGCTGACAGAAGACATCGAGCAACTCGGCGCGAACCTGAAGTTGATCAACACGGCTTTGATCCCCGTGCTGTTGAGTCTGTTAGCTTTGCTGCTGAGTTATTTTCGAGCGCAGCGTCGCAAGGCGGCACGAGCATAGTATGAGTCGAGCGGTTGGTGGGGAAGCTGACAGACGTATTGGAAAATATGGGGTAGCATTACACTATGCTACTACTCAACCGGAATCTGGCGTGGAGGGTGCGGCGGCAGTTTCACCTTGATGTATGTTCCTTTGCCAAGCTGACTTTGGATAATTAACTCGCCACCGTGAGCCTGCGCGATGAGGCGACATAGGTAGAGGCCTAGGCCGAAGCCGCCAGTATTTCGCTGTCTCGAGCTGTCCGCGCGGTAGAAGGGCTCACTGATCTGTGACAAGTGTTCTGCTGCGATGCCTTCGCCGCTATCTTCAACCCCTAGATGGACAAAATCACTGCTAAAGTTAACCCGCACGGTAATCGGATTGCCTTCGCCATGGCGTATGGCGTTGTTGACCAGGTTAGTAATAAGTAAGCGAACACGTAGATTATCTATAACAACCTCGCGATCCTCACTGGGTAGCTCTAGCTCTACCCCGCCTGGGTAACTCTCGAACTGTTCACAGACACCCTCAACGAAGGCGGCAATCGGGGTAGGCTCTGCAGAGAGTACGGCATGCTCTTCGTTGAGCCTCTCAGCTTCAATAAGATCGGTGATTAGTAGTTCAATCTCCTGAATGTCTTCCTTTAGCTGATCTTTCTCGTTGCTTTGCGGCATGAACTCAAGTCGTAGTTTTGCTTTAGTGATGGGAGTGCGCAGCTCGTGACTAATAGCCAGGAGCAGCTGACGTTTAGCTTCTAACATTGATTGTAGCGAATCCGCCATGTGGTTGATGCTATCGGTTAACTCGCCGAGTTCATCTTGTCGGTTGCTCTTTACGCGAAAACTTAGGTCGCCAAGACGAATTCGTTCGGCGCCTTTTCTGAGTAGACGTACAGGGTCGAGCAATTTATTGACCATGAAGTAGTTTAGGAATAAGACGATACTGGCCAGTGCGACACCGGTATACAGCACGACATAGTTTGCATTATTGTTGTTTAGAGATCGTTGGTACAAATAGAAGTCATAGCCGCCACGCTGAACCATAATAATGTCTTCATTGTTAATCGAGCGGACCTCGGCGTTAGGTGTTAGGGTTCGGTTGAAAACAGATTTTTCGACTGGGAGTCGGTATTCATTGTCGGAACTCCATCGCATGATCGGGTTGTTGATCGCGATGCTCCAATCCAATTCCTCAGCAAGACGAATCGCATTATTCAGGTTTGGAGGCGTGCCTATGTCTTCGATGATCGATTCGATGTTGCGCGTAAAAAAGTCGGGGATAGCATCGATCGTGTTGTTGTTCTGACTAAAGGTACGCAAGGAGATTGAGAAGATGGCGAAGAACAGGGTTATGGTGATGCCAAATATAAAGATCAGGCGAACAAAAAGCGAGCGCCTGACTACTTGAATCAATGTGGTCATATTTGCTCGCCGACAAAAGTATAGCCGCGTCCCCAAACGGTCTTAATAAACCGAGGAGTTTTCGAGGTGTCATTCAACTTGTGTCGCAAGCGGCTTACCAAAGTGTCTACGGCTCGAGAAAAAAGTTCGGCATCTATACCGCGCAAGCGATTCATAAGTTCGTCGCGCGTAAAAGTTTTGTTGGGGAACTGCATAAAAAGTATGAGCAGTTCGTATTCCATAGTGGTGAGATCGAGCACTTCAGAATCAAGTTTAACTTCCCGACGCGAAGAATCGACCTCGAGGCCATTGATATTTTTTATGTCGCGCAAGCTGCTGTCATCGCTACTGCGGCGAAGAATATTGTGAATCCTAGCGACGAGCTCTCGCGGCTCAAATGGTTTGGGTAGATAGTCATCCGCGCCTAGTTCAAGCCCAACAATTCGGTCTGTTACGCCGGCGTGTGCGGTTAACATCATAATCGGCAACTGGCCAAAAATGGAAGACTTGGCTCGAATCTCCCGACAGATCTCAAACCCGTCTTTCTCGGGTAGCATCACATCGAGTATGAGCAGATCGGGCTTTATCTTCTTTAATAATTCAAAACCCTTGCTCGGTGTCATTGCGACGTGAGCCTGCATGTCATATCTCTCTAGATACTGAGTGAGCAGCTCGCCCAATTTCTCATCGTCATCAATGATTAGTATTTGTTTCATTACTGCTTCCAACTTGATTTGCCCTCTGGAGTAGAGAGGCAGGCTTCAATAGTACGAATATGAGAACCTTCGATCAAGTCTACAACTGAATCGAATTCACTCAAAGCCCCCAAATTCGTGCAATACAGCCATCTAGGCGATGCTAGGGGTTCCCACAGGCACAAGAATAAAGCGAAACTAGTGTATTATGTGCCGCTTCGCTTTTTCGTGGGACTTAAGCGCAATGATTTCTCTAAACAACATAATGCTGATGCGTGGCAATCAAATTCTGCTGCGCCATGTCTCTTTGGTTATCCACAAGGGGCAACGAACGGGGATCATTGGCCGTAATGGCTGCGGCAAGACTAGCCTGTTTCGAGCTCTGAGTGGCGATATCGCCCTGGAAGAGGGTGAGATCGAGATGCCAAACGCCCTGCGCCACTCGTCAATGGCTCAGGAGACGCCTGGCAGCAGCCGCAGCGCGCTCGATTTCGTGCTAGATGCACATATCGATTTTCGCCGATTGGAAGAATCTATCAAGCAGGCCGAAGAGAGTTGCAACGATTTGGCGCTGGCCGAGTTATTTGGGAAATTGGAGGAGATCGATGGCTACGACATTACCCATCGGGCAGGTAGACTCCTTTCCGGCCTTGGATTTGCCGTAGATGAATTCGCGAAGCCGGTCAGTACTTTTTCTGGAGGTTGGCGTGTACGTTTAAACCTGGCGGCTGCGCTAATGTGTCCATCGGATTTATTGATGCTAGACGAACCAACCAACCACTTAGATTTAGAGGCGACCGTCTGGTTGGAGCAATGGCTGCAGAACTATCAGGGTACGATCTTGCTGATCTCTCACGATAGAACGTTTTTGGACTCGGTGATCAATAATGTCATCAGCTTTGACAACGGTGGACTGAATTCGTACAAGGGCAACTATAGTTCATACGAGAAACAACGCGCCGAAAGAATGGCGTTGCAGCAAGCCTTATACGTAAAGCAGCAAAGAAGAAAGTCAGAAATTCAAGACTTCGTGCGTCGCTTTAGCGCTAAGGCCACAAAAGCGAAACAAGCTCAGAGCCGATTGAAAGAATTGCATCGAATGGAAGATATTGCGCCGGCACACGTTGACTCACCATTTCGGTTTCAGTTTTGCGAACTGGACGAGCCATCCAGCTATCTTATGCAGATGAATTCATTGCGCATTGGCTTCGACACGCCGCTCGTCGATAAAATTGAGCTTAGTATCCGCTCAGAGTCACGCTTTGGGTTGCTGGGATTTAATGGTAGCGGTAAGTCGACGCTGCTAAAAATTCTTTCCGGTGAGATGCAGCCACTCAATGGAGATATTATCCGATCAAAAAATCTGAAGATTGGCTACTTCGCGCAGCATCAGGTTGATGAGCTAGATCAGCAGGCGACGCCGATAGAGCTTATACAAAAGGAAGAGGGCTATGCCACCGAGCAGCAGATAAGAGACTATCTTGGCGGGTTCGATTTTCGTGGAACGCGAGTCAACGAAACTATTAAAAATTTCTCCGGTGGTGAGAAGGCACGTCTCGCGCTGGCAAAAGTTGCCTGGCAGAAACCTAATTTACTATTGCTAGACGAACCGACTAACCACTTGGATCTGGAAATGTGTCATGCGCTCACTGTGGCGCTACAGAGTTATCAGGGGGCGATGGTTGTCGTTTCACACGATCGTCACCTCCTAGTGAATACGGTAGACGAGTTCTTTTCAATACACAAAGGCGTCTTCGCAGAATTCAAAGGCGATCTCAAGGACTATGAGAAGTGGCTGAGTACGCAAACGTTCTCGGACTTTGAGGAGCATGCGCAAACGGCGGCCACAACAGCGCATCCGAAGCAGAAACTGGATAAGAAAGAGAAGCGCCAGCAGGCAGCAGATCGTCGCGAGCAGTTGGCGCCACTGAATAAGCAGGAGAGGCGTCTAGAGGCGGAGATCGAAAAGCTTCAATTTAAATTGACGAAGATTGAAACCTCGCTTGCCGATGAGAATATCTATCTCGAAGAAAACAAGAATGACTTGAACGCACTAATTCAGGAGCAGGGGGCACTTAAGTCGAGACTCGTAAGTAACGAGGAAGAGTGGTTGGAAGTTCAGGAAGAGATCGCTAACTACGGCTAATGCCGTCGCCCAGCAGTCGCTAGCGCTTCGAGATATCTGTCTTTGCAGTCGCCACGGCTGCCAATACCTGAATTGGTGCAGTGCCACCGATATGATCACGCGCAGCAACCGACCCTTCCAGCGTTAAGACTTCGAAAACATCTTGTGTAATGAGATCGGAGAAATTCTGTAGCTCAGCCAGCTTAAGTTCTGCCAGATCCTTCTTTTTTTCGATACCGAACGCCACAGACTTACCCACGACTTCGTGGGCATCGCGAAAGGGCATACCCTTCTTTACTAGGTAATCTGCCAAATCGGTTGCGGTTGCATAGCCTTGCTTCGCTGCGGCATACATTTCGTCTTTGTTGCAACTTACCGCAGGCATCATCTGGCTATAGGCAAACAGGCAGTCTTTTACCGTATCGATCAGATCGAACAACGGCTCCTTGTCTTCCTGATTGTCTTTGTTATAAGCAAGTGGCTGCGACTTCATTAGCGTGAGTAGTGAAACCAGATGTCCGTGTACGCGACCGGTCTTGCCTCGAACTAATTCCGGCACATCTGGGTTTTTCTTCTGCGGCATGATCGATGAGCCAGTGCAGAATCTATCAGGTAGGTCGATGAAGTTGAATTGTGCCGAGGTCCATAGTACGAGCTCCTCGGAGAATCGAGAGAGGTGCATCATTAATATGCTGGCAAAAGACGCCAGTTCAATAGCGAAGTCTCGATCGCTAACGGAGTCTAAAGAGTTTCTAGTTGGTGCATCGAAACCGAGCTGCTCGGCTGTAAAATACCTATCGATCGGATAAGTGGTTCCTGCTAAGGCTGCAGCGCCTAAAGGTGACACGTTCACTCTTTTGCGGCAATCGAGCAATCGAGCATAATCTCTATCTAGCATCTCGTACCAAGCCATCATATGGTGGCCGAAGCTAACTGGCTGTGCAGTCTGAAGATGAGTAAAGCCAGGCATAATCGTGCTCGCCTCTTTCTCGGCGACACCAAGCAGGGCCGATTGAAGCCTCGTAATCAATTCCGCGATCTGATCGATCTCGCCGCGCACATACAAACGAATATCAGTAGCAACCTGGTCATTTCGCGATCGACCCGTGTGCAGTTTTTTGCCTACGTCACCGATGCGGGAGGTTAGCGCTGCTTCGATGTTCATGTGAACATCTTCTAGCGCGACAGACCATTCAAACTTGTCGTCAGTAATGTCCTGACGAATTGATTCTAGCCCGTCGAGGATTTTCGATACTTCGGCTGCCGTTAAAATCCCTGCTTTGACCAACATCTTGGCATGGGCAACCGAGCCGTCGATATCTTGCTGGAACAAGCGACGATCAAAGTCCACCGAGGCGGTAAATCTTTGTACGAAGGCGTCTGTTGGTTCAGTAAATCTGCCACCCCAGAGTTTGTTTTGATCGTTGTTCTTACTCATAACATGGGTTCACGCTGTAAGGTTGTGGGTTATAAAAAAGCGAGCTAACTTGTCGAGTCTATTCGCCTGTCGATAGTTTCGCTGTTACTTCTATCTCGATCTTCATTTTCTCGTCTAGCAAGCCAGCTTCAAACACTGTTGCCGCAGGGAGGACTGCACCAAGGTACTTCTGAAATACTGGCCAGCAGGGTTCGAAATCGGCTTTGTTAGGCAGGATATAGCGTATGCGAACGATCCCAGATAAATCACTACCTGCCGATTTAAGAACTTGCTCAATATTTTTCAGGCACTGATCCGCCTGCTCGATGACACTCTCGGAAATCGTCATTGTCGTGTAGTCGTAGCCGGTCGTTCCGGACACAAACACGAAATCACCGTCAACTACTGCTCGGGAGTAGCCAATCTTACTCTCGAATTCTGAACCGCTGGAAATTAGTTGTCTACTCATGGATATCCCGAATTTGACCTATAACAGGTGTGGTTGAGGTAGTTACTTTGGGCTACCTAATAACTGAACTAGCTAAACAAAGGCGGCATTATAGCAGGATCGGCAAAAGCTTGAACCGAGTTGCAACTTCTCGCAACATTAGCAATTTCGGACAAATCGCAACATATACCGTAAAATGGCTCTTACCCCGTCATGAAATAAAAGATAAAGAGCAGTACGCCATGCCAAGCAAAACCCTTCGAATTGCCACCCGTAAAAGCCCCCTTGCCCTATGGCAGGCTCACTATGTAAAGGCGGCATTGGAAAAGGCCCACGGCGACTTAGATGTTGAATTGCTCGCTATGAGTACCCGCGGCGACAAGATACTAGACACACCATTAGCCAAGGTGGGAGGCAAGGGTCTTTTCGTTAAGGAGCTGGAACATGCGATGTTGGAAGACAGGGCAGACATAGCGGTGCATTCGATGAAGGACGTGCCGATGGAATTTCCTGAAGGTCTCGGCCTAGCTGTTATCTGCGAGCGGGAAGACCCGGCCGATGCCTTCGTCTCAAATAATTATGGCAAACTGGCAGACCTACCCCAAGGCGCAACGGTAGGCACCTCGAGCTTTCGTCGTCAGTGCCAGCTGCGGGAACTACGTCCAGACTTAAAGATCGCCGATCTGCGCGGCAACGTGGGAACACGGCTGTCGAAGTTAGATGCAGGTGGATACGACGCGATCATTCTTGCAGCAGCTGGTTTAAAGCGTTTGGAGCTGGAAGGGCGTATTCGCGAGAGCCTTTCTTTCGAGGATTCCCTTCCTGCAGGTGGCCAGGGAGCGGTCGGTATCGAATGTCGAACCGGCGACACCGAAACACTGCAACTGCTCGATTGTCTCCACGATGCCGATACGGCGTGTAGGGTAGTTGCCGAGCGGGCAGTAAATGCACGTCTACAAGGCGGCTGCCAGGTGCCGATCGCGAGCTTCGCCGAGCTCTATGGCGAGGAATTGCATCTGCGCGCCTTAGTTGGAAACTTGGAGGGGACACAGATAATTCGCAGTGAGATTCGCGGAGGCCGTCATCAGGCGGAACAACTAGGCCTTACTGTTGCCGAAGATCTTTTGTCTCAGGGGGCGGAAGAAATACTCAGCGCCTTGCGAGACCAAATAGAAGAGTAAGAAATAGTTAAGCGTAGGCATAATTGATGAACCCTAATTCCCTATCTGGGCTAACTGTTCTAATTACCCGCCCCTCGAATCAAGTCGAGAGTATGCGTCGGGCAATCGAGTCTGAAGGGGCTAAAGTTCTATCTCTACCCCTCATCGAAATTAAAGCTCTAAATGCTGCACAAGCCCTTCAAGATCTAAAAGATAAAATTCTACAGCTGGACAGCTA
>CALKDE010000420.1 GCA_938082955.1 uncultured Pseudomonadales bacterium | reverse complement strand
CCATTTCGGCGGACGTGAATCCTTTGACCCAGTAGAAGTCGATCGCATCCTTAAGCAGGATGAAATCATCACTTTAGGTGATCTGCGCATCACTGTGCATGAGCATCCAGGTCACACCGAAGGCAGTTCCAGCTATAGCTTCAAGGTGACCGAGGACGGTAGAACCTACGATGTCGCTATTGCCAATATGGGCACCGTCAATCCCGGCAAGCAACTCGTTGTCGAGCCCACCTACAGCGGAGTGGCAGTGGATTTCGCCACTACCTACAACAGGCAGAAGCAAATGGATGTAGACGTCTGGGTTGCCGCTCATGCCAGTCAATACAACATGCATGAAAAATACACCCCAGGGCAGCCCTACAGCCCAGATACATTCGTCGACCCGATGGGCTTCATCAAGGCCATCGAGAGATTGGAAACAGCTTACTTAGAAGTCATAGCGGATGAGTTAGATCAGTAATAGGGGGTCACAATAAACCTCCCCTAAACTAAAAATAGAAAGGAATTGTAATGCAAGCTTTGATGATGAATACCCAACTCATGATTTCGTCGATATTGAATCATGCTGAGTGTAATTTCCCAGATGTAGAGATGGTGTCAGTAACCCTCGACAATCCCCGGCACAGACAAAACAACAAGACGTTCGCCAAACGCTGTCGGCAACTCGCCAATGTGTTGGATTCACTCGGTGCTGAGTTTGGCGACAGAATCGGTACCCTCGCCTGGAATGATCATCGTCATATGGAGCTCTATTACGCTGTCTCCGGAAGCGGGATGATATGCCACACCATCAACCCCAAACTATTCCCCGAGCAAGTGGCGTATATAATCAATCATGCAGAAGACAAAATTCTTTTTGTTGATGTTCTGGTTATGCCGTTGCTGGAAGCGCTGAAAGAACATTTATCCAAGGTGGAGACAGTCGTCGTTCTCACTACTAAAGAGAATATGCCTGAAACGACTTTTCCAAATGTTGTGTGTTATGAAGAACTCCTAGCAGCACAGTCTGATGTTTATGATTGGCCGCAGTTTGATGAGAACACTGCCAGCGGCATGTGCTATACCTCCGGAACCACTGGAAACCCCAAAGGGGTCGTTTACAGCCATCGTTCCACCGTGCTTCATGCGCTAGCCGGAGCCCTACCTGACGTTACCCGCGCATCGAATATGGAGACTAGCTTGCCGGTCGTGCCAATGTTCCACGTCAACGCCTGGGGCGCACCTTACGCGGCTCTAATGGTGGGAATGAAATTGGTATTGCCTGGGCCTAAAATGGCTGATGGGGAAACCCTTTGCGATCTGATGAACGCCGAAGAAGTAACTTTTAGCTCTGGCGTGCCTACTATATGGCTAGCATTACTCGATTATCTCGAAGCCAACAAGAAGTCCGTTCCCAGTCTATCGCGAGTAAGTGTTGGTGGCGCTGCCTGCCCAAGGATCATAGTCGATCGCTTCAGGGAGCAACACAACTGCATCGTTGTACAAGGATGGGGCATGACAGAAACCAGCCCCCTCGGAACAGTATTTAGCTTGAAAAAAGGCATGGAAGATCTGACTACGGAACAGATTACCGACTTGCAGTGCCTACAAGGGCGTGGGGTTTTTGGCATAGAAATGAAAATTGTGAGTGAAGACGATGAACCACTTCCTTGGGATGGGGTCGCCTTCGGCGCATTGAAAGTAAAAGGCCCCTGGGTAGCTAGTAGCTACTACGGATTGTCAGATGTTTCTGGCGATGAAGATTGTCCTGTCGATGAAAAAGGCTGGTTTCAAACCGGTGACGTGGCGTCTATAACGCCAGAGGGATTCCTGAAAATTACAGACCGAACAAAGGATGTAATTAAATCCGGTGGCGAATGGATTAGCTCTATCGATATTGAAAATGCCGCAGTCAATCACGATGATATCGCTGAAGCTGCAGTAATTGGCCGCTATCACCCCAGGTGGACCGAGAGGCCCCTGCTGATTGTTGTATTGCAGCCAGAAAAATCTATGAGCCGCGAAGAAGTGCTGGAATTTCTACAGGACAAGCTGCATAAAATGGCCAGACCAGATGACGTCGTATTTGTCGATGAATTGCCACACACAGCAACTGGCAAAATCAGCAAGATTGCATTACGTAAAACCTTTGAGGACTATCAGTTTCCGGAACCATAGAGAGGATGATAAGCCAGAGTTGCCAATGGCAAGCTGCCACCTGATGGATTGGAACGCAAAAGCTAGATCATTTCGCGAAAGCCAGTACCATCAAAAAAATGGTCAAAAATAATTCATGGAAAATGAAAGAAAGAAAATTGGGAAATCCCAATGAGTAATTATACGAATAAAAATATTTCATCGCCCGCCTGCCCAATTTATCATCAGCATTTATCTGAGCAGTTTACAGCTGAGCTTGTTGAGCCAGTGGATTGCCCTATCGAAAAAGACTCTTTTGGTGTTTGGCACATACGCGGTTATGAACAAGCACAAGCTGTGCTGCGTTCTGATTGTGTCCGTCAAGCTGGCTTTCAGGCGGAAATGTTGGACAAGTTACCAAACTATATGAATCCACCCATCTTGTTTTTGGAAGGGGAGCTGCATCAAAAACAACGACGCCAAACAGCTAAATTCTTCACACCGCGAACCACGGATCGCCAGTATCGGCAACTAATGCAAGATTTCTCTGAGGAGATTGTGGCTGATTTTAAACGTGCAGGACGAGCAGATTTAAGTCAGATGAGTATGGATATGGCGGTGGGCGTGGCGGCTCAAGTGGTAGGGCTGACTGATAGTCGACGTAAAGGGATGAGTGGTCGCATAGATCGTTTCTTGCAACAAAGCCCAACTGATTTTGGCTGGGGTTTTCGCCAAATTAAATCGTTTCTACGAACTCAGTTCGATTTACTTCGTTTTTACTTGTTGGATGTGCAGCCCGCTATCAAAGCGCGACAAGCTGCTCCAAAAGAAGATGTTATCTCCCACCTCTTAGCAAGCCACTACACAAATGTCGAAATCATGACCGAGTGCATTACCTATGGTGCCGCCGGCATGGTAACAACGCGTGAATTTATTGGCGTGGCAATGTGGCACTGCCTAAAAAACCCAGAGCTACATCAGCTGATGCTAAATGCCGATCAGAAGACTCGCTACGCTTTTTTGCATGAACTACTGCGACTAGAGCCGGTTGTTGGGAGTTTGTACAGACGCACGACGGACGATCTGATTTTGGATCATGGAACCTCAAAGGTCACCATTGCTGCAGGCTCCCTAATTGAGCTGCATATTTATGCCATCAATGGCCAAGAGTCGGTAGTCGGGCAAAAGCCGTTGCAGCTGTGTCCCAATCGGGAAATGGTAGAGCGCCGACCCAAAGTCGCAGAATATGTGATGAGCTTTGGTGATGGGCCGCATCGCTGTCCTGGGGCTTATATTGCTATCCAAGAAAGTGATATTTTCCTACGCCGCATTCTCAAATTGGAAGGAATAAGAATCGAACAGTCCCCAACTGTGACTTACAATCAAACTGTAAAAGGGTACGAGTTACGCAACTTTATTATCGCCGTTGATTAATTGCGAATCAAAGAGAACACAGCTTAGGTCTAACATGGAAAACTAACGGTTAGTCTATTCCTGTTTATAAAATACCACCCTTGTTGACTAGCGTTACACTAATAAAACCACAAGCACAGGAAATCTGTCATGCGTAATTTTCTCATTCTTTTTAGTTTCATAGGTTTTATAAGCACCCACGCTATATCGCAAGACTCTCAACTCAAATCCTATGCGCTGGTCGGCGGAATGCTGATCGATGGCTACGAGGCACCAGCAGTACACAACGCTGTGGTGCTCGTAAGTGGCAACCGCATCATTGCAGCTGGACCTGCACACGAAGTCACAATTCCTGATGGCACACCAATCATAGACACGCGGGGCAAAACCATTATGCCCGGCCTGATTGACATGCATATGCACCTAGACCTAATCGGTCACGGGGACTACGACCAATATTACACGCTTCTGGGCGGCACCAGACGCCTCGCGGAAGTCATGCCTATTGCTGCCAAACATATGATGCGCGCAGGTGTCACCACTGGCGTTGATCTGGGCAGTCCGTTTGATATTCTCGCTGTCCGCGAGCAAATCCGCGCAGGGGAAATTCCCGGGCCGCGTCTTACAATCTCTGGCCCCTGGATTACCCGTATCAAACTCGACGGCGTACCCGATAGCTATCAAATAGTCATCAACAGCCCAACGGAGGCGGCCGCGAAAACGCTAGAATTGATAGAACAGGGCTCGGACATTATCAAAATATGGCTAGGCCTCACACTTGAAGATATGAAAGCCGTGGTCAATGCAGCACACAGCAAAGGTGTCAAAGTCCATGCACACCTTTATAAAGTGCCCGCGATGGAAAAGGCGATTGAAGCGGGCGTTGACGTTTTACAACACGTGGGCAGTGCCAAAATGCCGCCGTATCCCGCCGCTCTTTTGCACAAAATTGCTGAGGACCGCATTCCGGTAGTACAAACTGTCGCACACCGCATCTGGGTCTACCCCGCAAGCATCGAAAACCCAAGCAGGCTTGATAACCCTGAACTAGAGGCCGACATTCCTGCTGACATCTATGCCAATATGCAGCGCAGCTTTAAAAATATCCGCGCCCTGTCCTACTTCAAAGACACGCCGGACGAAATCCGCCACTCCACAATCAATGCACGCCAGTTCATCGACGCAAACGCTTATATGGGTGTTGGTACTGATGCCGCTAGCCCCCTGAATTTTCATACAGAAGCCATGTGGCGAGAAATGTCCGCGCTGGTTGACAGCGGCATGACACCCGCGCGCGTGATAACAGCTGCCACCAAATCCGGTGCTGAAATACTGGGTAAAGGCGGGGAGCTAGGCACCATTGAAGCGGGCAAGCTCGCCGACATTATCATCATCGACGGTGATCCTCTGTTTGATATCAACGCGCTCAAATATGTCGCTGTCACGATTAAGGACGGCCGTGTTTGGTTTAATAAAAAATACACCACCGATGCACTCACTGCACTGGGCACCGCATTTTAGAAGTAGCGAGGCATTGCAACGGGGAATGATTCTATTTCTTAAAAACTAATGCAGTCTTATTGCACTCAAACTTCATTTGTTGAAGTCAAAAGTACTTTATTTTTAGGCGTACTCAACTTATTCTGACTGAAGCAATATCCAAGCAGCAGCCATATGGAACAACTGTATAGGAATACTCGGCAATGAAAAAAAGCCTACAAATCAACGGTTTTATCCTTCTCTGCATTCTCCTGCCTCTACTTGCCCAAGCTCAGGATGAATCACAGCGCGTGACAATTGACGATCTCATGTCATTACAATCCCTATCGAGCCCACAGATTAGCCCAGACGGTGAATGGGTAGCCTATGTCGTTCGCTCTCGAGACATGGAGGAGGACAAATCGAACACACAAGTTTTCATGGTTGCCACCAGCGGTGGTGAGCCTATCCCCATGACCGACAAGGAAACATCGGCAAGTGATCCTCAGTGGAGTCCCGACGGAAAGTTTCTCTCCTTTACTGCCAGCAAAGCAGAGGATGCTAAAACTCAAATTTGGACTTTAAACCGTTTAGGCGGTGAAGCTGTTCAATTAACAAATGTCATACCCGGAGTTGGAGATTATGCCTGGTCACCCGATGGTAGCCGGCTACTGCTAACGCTAACCGACCCCAAGCCCGCCGACTTGACCGAAGACAAAGATGACGATAACAAAGCTGTTCCCTACGTTATCGATCGGATGCAATTTAAACAGGACTATAGTGGTTACCTAGATCGCAGACGCACACATGTTTATGTGTACACCCCAAATAGCGACACAACTGTCCAGCTTACCTTTGGTGACTACGATGACTCCAATCCCGTATGGAGCCCCGACGGCAAATCTATTGCGCTGGTAAGCGATCGCTCTGACAACCCCGACCTTAACTACGGCACAGATATTTTTGTTGTGAATGTAGATGACAAGGATCCCGTTCTAACTCAGATAACCTCAAATCCGGGACGTGATTTCTCCCCAGCTTTTAGTCCTGACAGCAAAAGCATTGCTTATGTAACCTCAACCGGGCCCGACGTTGGCGGCTCTGCATTGACACCAACAAAGTATCTTGCCGTGACTGAAATTGGCGCCGATCAACGTTCTGTGTTGACAGCCAATCTTGATAGAAGT
>CALKDE010000419.1 GCA_938082955.1 uncultured Pseudomonadales bacterium | reverse complement strand
AGTATCGATTTTACGCTGACAGATGGCATCAAAGAGATCCCGATAGAAGAGCGCGACGTGGAAGAAGTTAGTCACCTCAAAGGCATCGATGCAAATGGACTAGTAAGCAAGGTTAGACTCTGCCCTGAGGGCGTAGCGGTGAGCAACTTTGGATTTGATGTAACGCCCGCGCGGTTAGTCACAAAAATTATTACTGAGAAGGGCGTGTTCGATGCCGAGCAGTCACAGCTGCAGCGGCTGCGTCGTTAGTTTTGTTGAAATTTATTCTTTGACACTAGATCTGCAAGGGCTAGCCGGGAGGCCAGCCAAGCGCGCGACCACCAAGAATATGTAGGTGCAGGTGAAAAACAGTCTGACCGCCGTTGCGGCCAGTATTAATCACGTAGCGAAACCCATCTTCACTGAGGCCTTGATCGGCGGCGATCTGATTGGCTTTTAGTAGCAATTTACCCATCAGTGCCTCATCGCCTTCATCGGCAGAACTTACGTAGGTCAGATGTTTCTTGGGAATTATTAGGATATGCGTAGGTGCCGCGGGATTGATGTCATGGAAGGCATACAGGTCATCGTCGGAATAAACCTTGTTAGAGGGTATTTCCCCTGCGATAATTTTGCAAAATAGACAGTCATTCGACATGCAGTGCTCCGATCATTCAGTTGTGATTAATGCGTCCGAGCTACACTATAACATGGGATATCAGGGGAGAAATTTTGGGTACTTGGCGTAAGAGATCATGGGGACCACTGTTCTTGCTATTGTGCGGCGCGCCTATCTTGTCGCAGGCACAAGAGCCGGTGGCTCGTTATGGCTACAATATATTGAATACCTATCCGCACAACATCAATTCCTTTACGCAAGGTCTGGTCTATCACGAAGGCTTTCTGTTCGAGGGTACCGGCAAGAACGGTCAGTCAAGCTTGAGTAAGATAAATCTCGAAGATGGGGAAGTTCTGCAGAGCAAGAACATGTCGCAGCGCTACTTCGGAGAAGGGATCGAAATAGTAGACGACAAAATCTATCAGCTAACCTGGCAATCTCATCTCGTCTTCGTGCATGACAAGACGACATTCGAATCGATTGAATCCCATTATAATGCGACTCAAGGCTGGGGGCTTGCCTACGATGGTAGCCATCTGATCCTGAGTGACGGAACCGCGATGCTACAATTCATGGACCCACAGACATTCGCGCCGGTGCGAAAGGTTGAAGTCCAGCTTGAAGGCAACGCCATAAACCAATTGAATGAGCTGGAATATATTAACGGTGAGGTTTGGGCGAATGTTTGGCAGACAGATTTTATTCTGCGCATCGATCCTGACAGTGGCAAGGTGAATTCCATCGTAGATTTGACCGGCTTGTCCGCGCAGACTCAATTGGGAAGCGCGGAGGCGGTGCTCAATGGCATCGCCTGGGACGCAGAGGCCAAACGCCTATTTGTAACAGGCAAACATTGGGCAAGTTTATTTGAGATCGAATTGCTTGGTTTGTAATCCAGAGTCAGAGGCTCACAACATGTGGTTACAGAAGTCGATCAAACTTCGAGCAAAGCCGCGCGGCTTTCATCTTGTCAGTGATGAAATACTTGAGGCCCTTCCTGAACTTTCAACTATCAATATTGGCTTATTGCATCTATTTCTGCAGCACACCTCGGCCTCTTTGAGTATCAATGAAAATACCGACAGCTCGGTGCGGCGCGATATGGAATCACATTTCAATCAACTTGCGCCTGAAAATGCACCTTACTTTGAACACACCTTTGAGGGTTCCGATGACATGCCCGCGCATGTCAAGTCAGGCCTGCTCGGTTGTGAGATAAGTCTGCCTGTCGGGCAGGGACGACTGCAGCTTGGAACATGGCAGGGTGTTTACCTGGGCGAGCATCGTAATAGCGCGCGTGTGCGAACTTTGATCGCGACGCTGCAAGGAGAATAGTTGATGTATCTTGCTCGCACACTTCTTAAATCGAACGGCGTGAAGGCGGCACTCTTCGCACTGCTCGCAATCGTGCTGGTGTCTTGTGAGACGGTTGGTTATTACTCGCAGGCAGCGCGGGGGCAGCTAACAATTGTATTCGCGCGTGAAGATATTCAACACCTGATAGAGCGGCCAGATCTGTCACAAGAGTTGGCAGGAAAGTTTGCTAAGGTCATGGATATTCGCGAATTCGCCGAGAGTGAGTTGGGCCTGCCAGTTGGGGGAAACTACTCAAGCTATGTCGATGTGGAGCGAGAACACGTGGTATGGAATGTGTTTGCGGCACCTGAATTTTCCGTCGACCCAGTGAATTGGTGCTATCCGATAGCAGGCTGCGTAGCCTATCGCGGCTATTTCTCACAGCAGTCCGCCCTGAGCTACGCCGCAAAGCTGGAAGAAGATGGCTTCGATGTCTACACAGGTGGGGTCGACGCCTATTCGACGCTAGGTTGGTTCGAAGACTCGCTACTTAGTACGGTGCTCAATCGTGCCGACTATCAGCTCGCTGGTTTGATATTTCATGAACTCGCTCACCAACTCGTTTATTTGCCTGGCGATACAACCTTTAATGAGAGCTTCGCTACGGCGGTAGAAAGGGAGGGCGTGCGGCGCTGGCTTGCTAAGAGCAATAAGGACTTTAACATCGATGCGGCCTTGCTAGACTATGATCGACAGCAGCAGTTTGTTGACTTGGTGGGAGGCTATAGAGATCGTTTTGAATCGCTGTATCAGCTAGAGATTAATGAGTCTTCGATGCGCAGCCAGAAACTGGAACTACAGCAGACGCTGCGCGAAGAATATGCGGTGTTGAAGCAGCAGTGGCAAGGTTATGAGGGGTACGATGGCTGGTTCTCGCGATCGTTAAATAACGCGCAGCTTTCAACGGTCGCTTCCTACAACGATTTACTGCCATTCTTCGCGGCAGTTTTTGAACAATCGAATCAGGATTTTTCCACTTTCTATGCAGAAGTTAGTCGTCTAGCAGATCTGCCAGAGCAGGAGCGGGATGAGCTAGTCGCGGCTATCGAATAAGAGACTTGCTCGCAGCTGAAAGCGCTATAAGCGACTACGCGTCGATTCTACAAGGTCAGAATAGAAACCCGAATCAGGATTTTTAGCGGCGGCAGATTCATAGGCCTGGAGTGCGTCCTGGATTCGATTCTCCTGTTCTAGTATTCGCCCAAGGCTTCGGTCGAAGAAGGCATTATCAGGCATGACTTCAATTGCCTTTTGGTAGACAGCGATGGCCTTGTCGGCCTCACCTGCATTGTTATAGGTGTTCGCCATAATGTGAACTTGTGAATCGTTGTCGGAATCCAGTTCAATAGCGTGTAAGTCATAGGCAATCGATGCAGCATAGTTACCATCGGCGCGCTCGAGCTCGCCTAATGTCGTTACCGCGGCAATCAGTGAAGCGGTAGTGGTTGTTTGCAGGCGTATGAAGCGAGCAAGCAAGGGTTTTGCTTCATCAAAGCGTTCCAGGTAGTAGTAGGTATTGGCCAGATTGCGAAGGGCATCTGCAAGACTCGGGTCAGCGCTGATCGCCTTTTTGTATTCGTCGATCGCCTCTTCAAAGCGTTCTAAGTTGCTATAGGTATTGCCGCGGCGCAGGTACTTTTGTCCAAGTTCGGCATCTATGGTGGGGCCGGTGCGTTCTATATCGAGGTTACCGTAGCGCTGGAGTACCGATGCGGCACCATCAATCTGGGCAACGCTAGCTGTACTCATCGCGAGGATGGCCAGCGTGATGCTTGTACGATAAACGGCGTAAAATAACTTCATTGTTTAACCTAGTTAGGCAGTATCAATTCTGCTCAGGACTATAACCCAGCTGATATTCATCTTCCACCAAGCGCATTTTCAAAGCGGTTGGATAAAAGCTGAATCGATGCCTTAGAATAGTTGTAAATGATACGAGGTAAGGTAAATACCATGATTAGGCCAAAGCTAATAGATCACATCGTGTTGCGAACCGATCGCTATCGAGAGCTTATCGATTTTTATTGCGATGTGTTGGGTTGTACGCTGGAACGAGAGACTTCGGATGAGGTGGGATTAACACAACTAAGGGCCGGCGATTCATTGATCGATATCGTGAATGTCGATGGTGAGTTGGGAAAGGTGGGCGGGCCTTCTCCTAGCGAGGAGGGAAACAATGTCGATCATTTCTGCCTGCAGATCGAGCCAGTTGGAGAAGAAGCATTAAAAGCTTACTTGCGAGAAAACGGAATAGCGGTAGAGGAGTATCAAGATCGGTATGGTGCTCAGGGGTTAGGACGTTCCATTTATCTGAAGGACATCGCAGGTAACACTGTTGAGCTACGCAATGTGATGTAGCCAATCGGCCTTTCTGTTTTTCCTTATTTCAGTATCAGTGCGGGTAACTGGCCGCCTGTTTTAGCGACTCGCCCAATTGCCTTAGCCTGTGCGTATCCAGATTCACGAAGTTGCTTGATACAATCTTCGGCTTGCGATTCTGCCACGCTTGCTAACAAACCTCCTGCGGTCTGCGGGTCAAATAATAGATCGAAACGTGGATCGCCTTGAAACGCTTCGCTATTGAAGATGTCGCGACTGACGAGTGAATTGTCGGCGTGCAGTGAGCTTAGAATTCCTTGCTGTAGTGTCTCCAATGCGCCATCAAGGACAGGTAAATCGCTCAGGCTTAGTTCTAACTCCACGTTGTTTGGAGTAAGCATCTCGAATAGATGACCGGCGAGTCCGAAGCCGGTTATATCGGTACAGGCCGAAGCCTTGTATTGGATAAAACACTGTGCCGCTTTCCTATTCGATATCAGCATTTGAGTCAGAGCACCTTCCATCCAACGATGCGTCGCCTTGAAGCGCATGTCTGCTGCTAAAAGAGTGCCGGTCCCAAGAGGTTTGCACAGGATGATGATGTCACCAGTTTGCATCCCGTCCTTGCTAAGCAGTGCATCGCGTTCGGCGAAGCCGTTTACACACAGACCAAATTGCAGGTCTTTAGATTCGGCGGAATGACCACCTACTAACGTGCAGTCATTTTCCTGAAGCGCTTCGCTGCAGCCATGCATGATCTCGCGAAGCTGTCCCTTGCTGATTTTCTTGCTAGCAGTCGGCACACCCACAACGGCGAGAGCCGAATGAGGCATACACCCCATCGCATAGATGTCGCTCATGCAGTGGTTACTCGCGATCTTGGCGAACAGCCAAGGATCACTAATGAAGGCGCTTAGTTGGTCTACGCTTTGCAGTAAGACGCGGCCATCATTCAATTGAATCAACGCCGCATCTTCGGTTGCTGATCCAGAGGAGAGAACGTCTGGGTTTTCATGGCGGGGTAATTCTTGTAGCACTTCTTGTAGCGCGTCGCCGGCAATCTTGGCGCCACAGCCGGCACAACGCATTGCGTGCTTTCGAAGTTGCTGTTCCGTAGCATCGTCGACTAGACCTTTGGCGATTTCGAAGTTGTCGGGCATTACTGGGAGTTGGCTGTATTTTCGAATGAACCCATTATCGATAGAGTTTTTTAGTGACCAGACCGAACGTCCTTGAAAGAACAGGTTGTTGCGCGATGCGATGGCTCTCTTGTTGCCGAGATTGATCAGCGCTAAGGCATGCTTTTGGGGAGAATAGGGTTTTAATTTTGTAGCGGTGGCGAAGCGTTGCAGATTTTCTGCCAACGGCTTGCCCTGGCGTACCGCGTACACGCCAGACTTTGGTCTGGGCTTGTCTTTAATGGTGGCGGCATCGCC
>CALKDE010000418.1 GCA_938082955.1 uncultured Pseudomonadales bacterium | reverse complement strand
GGAGTGGATACCGATGGCGTCAGCTCCAAAACGATGGAGGTGGTGAATCAACCGGGATTGTTCTTTATCGGTGAAGTGCTCGATGTCAGCGGCCACCTAGGCGGCTTCAATTTTCAATGGGCCTGGTCCTCAGGTAATGCTGCCGGGTTATATGTATGACCGCGGTCGGCCCAGAGCGGTCCTGCGACCTATTCGCTATAGCCTCAGTCGCGACTGTGGGCTGATATAGAAAACTGGAAGTAGTTTGATGCCGCTGTTGGGTATGCCTATTTGCGAGACGACACTATTTTCGCAGAGTCAGTTCAAGGATATGATACAAGCGCAGCAGCAAATTGCTTAGCAAGAAGCTACTAATAGAAATGTGAAGAGACCTCAATATGAAATACTACACAAAGAAATTAAAAATCTTTAGCAAAATCATAAGCACCACCTTAGTGCTGGCCACTAGCCTGGTTAGCAATGCCCAACAATCACATCCAGAGTATGCTGCAGTGAAGCTAGTGATAGACAACTTCTTTGAAAGCATCAATACAGGCAATGGTGAACTGCTAGCAAGCCTTAACGTTGACGGCGCTCAAATATTCAACATTAGAGAAGATACAGTGGGGGAGTACGAATTCGTGGAAAGGAGCTGGTTCAGTGCTGAGAATTTTAATTCCGATACCCAGCTCACCGAGCGCTATTGGGACGAGGAATTGCTTATGTCCGATGTGCTAGCCGTATTCTGGGCGCCCTACGATTTTTACATTGATGGCGAATTCTCCCACTGCGGCATCGATGTTTTAAACCTGATAAAAGTTGACGACGAGTGGAAAATTGGCCACGCCATGTGGACGATTCAGCGACCGCACTGCGAAGCATCACCGTTGGGCCCGTTGAACTGACAGGGGTCAGCACAGGGGGCACAGTAACTTGATCGAGATAGAATCAAAGTGCGCCATAGAGCGAATTATGGAAATCGATCAAATTAAACTTAACTCGCCCTAGCCCCCCTTCTTCACTCTTCCGTAGCGACCGTGCCGGTGTCGGATAGAGGCGAGCCATCACCATTGAACCCCATGGATTCATAACGTCTCCAGCCGGCAAGAATACCAACCAAACCGTGATTACCCTCGTGGCAAGCATATTCATACAGTGGATCACCCGCGCGACGTAGCGGAAATTTTGCAGACCAGGTCTCGTCCCATGACTGTGGATCTTCAACCGTAAAATCGTAGTTCAAAGTATCTGCATCTAACCTGCTGAAGCGTTCGGTTATCTGAGCCTGATCAGACATGCCAGCATAGTTATAGTCGTGATAGTAATTTTGAGTATGAACAACAAGGGTATCGTCTTCCCAGTATGCGACAGAATCTCCCTCCCACTTGAGCTGTTTAGTGTGGTGTTCACTATCCAGTCTAATTATCCGCGCCGTGTGAACCATTTCGTTCAAGATTACGATATGGTCTTGCGTTTGCACGAGCTGCACATTGTTATTGTAAGCGCTAGGAATCATCGGTGGGCCGGCATTGAATCCCACGAGGCAGCGATCAACCGCGGTGCGGCCTTCGGGGCCTGCACTTTCGAACACCATCTGCCCATAGGCTGCCCGGCGCTCTTGACCTACCGCGTTAACTGCCGGTCGCCTGCCATTTGGTGGATCATAGATAAGTGAGGTTCGGCGATCAGCGATCGTCTGCACGCCGCGCTCATACCAGAAATTATTGTAAGAGATAACACCCGGTGGATATCCCGCTCCACCTACAGAGTCAATAATCAGGTCTCGGTTCTGACGACGATTTTCGAACTCCTCCCACTCCTTGGCCTGCTCAGGGGTGAGCACTTCGAAGTCTTCGAGTTCACGCGGACGAGTTAAAGGAGTAAGCGTTCGAAAAGTATAGGTGCCCTGTAGATCAGGCTGGCCATACTCGGTACGTGGAAAACCATCATCTTGTGCCAAAATTAGGGGGGCAACCACGATACTGGTTAGTGTTAGGATCAGTTTGGCATGAATTGTGTTGTTCATTCGAACCTCCAATATTTCTATTTTTATCACGTAACTAAATGAATATATTGCTCAAAATTACGCCGGTTTTAATGATAATTCAAGAGAAAACACTAAGCCGGCCATGCGCAGATAGGGTTAAATAGCCGGCTCACACTAAAAAATCGACACTGTATTTGATTGTCACTCCCTATTTACTGATACTGATACTGATACTGATACTGATACCGATACTGATACTGATAATGCTGCATACATATCGACATGGGGGAGACGCTATGAATAAACAAAAACTCGCAGGGGTCTTGATCACAGCATTACTACTAACTGGAGTGCTGAGCTGGATGTTCACGGCACCGTATCTAGGTAACGAGGGACTTGCTCGTATGCCAGGCGTGATTATTGGAGGAACACCAACTCCGGCCTTGGGCGATTTCACGCCGCTCAATGAGAGATTTCCGGGCCCCATACGCATGAAGCAAGCTGGATTCCCACCTTTTGTTACCTATCTATCCTGGGTGGGCACTCCCGATGGTGTAATCACCGCCACCCATCCAGATGGAGCATTATGGGCTCAGCACGTGAGGGACCACGGTGGTAATGGATGGCTGCGGATTGGCGAAGCGACTTATACGATGGAGGCCACCGAAATATTCGGTGATGAGCGCATCTGCATGATGAATCAGTGGGCCGCCATGGCGGGAATAACCATAGATGATTTAATCTACGAGGGGGCACAACCGCTGCGCAACTGGGAGGTCTTTTTCTGGAAGCCTAGACAGGAAAGGTAACTAGTTGGGATCAGAGTGTAAATACGGTGGTTTTGGGTGGAGGAAAACAGAGGCTGCCCCGGAACACATTAACGCAGCCCCAGGCCCAACTAGAAACGGGCATCGCTCACCAGCTTTTTCGCGAGGCCAAGGCCTGCATTAAGTGGTTTTCATCTTCTGATGATAACTTTTTGACCATGAAAGCCACCCAAAGATGATTATGACTATATACACAACAAACAGCATCGCTGTGAAATAGAGCTCGCGGTCCATATAAAGATAGATTGAAATGGCATCGATCACCAGCCAATAGATCCAATTTTCCAACACCTTACGCGCCACCATGAAGGTGGTGACGACGCTTGCCCATGTCGTAAATGAGTCCAAATACGGTAATTGCGCATCGGTTCCAGAGTTCAGAAGATACCCTGACACAAAGGTAAGCAGTGCGATCAGCGTCAGAGCTATTACATGCTGCAGCCCGCTCCACATCGAAACCTGCAGGCTCGTCGAGCCATCATTGGCACGTCGCCACTGATACCAGCCGAAGACAGCCATGGCAAGATAGTAAACTTGCAGGCCAGATTCCATGTAGAGATTAACATCCCAGAAGATAAACAGAAAAAAGCTGGTAGAGATGCCGGCTGCATACCAGCAGAGGATATTTTCTCTGACCGCAAGTACCAGATAGACAATCGCAAACACAACTGCCGTTAATTCCAGTAAAGAATTGCGCAGGAATTGATCCACTACAGTGTTAAGGAACTCAATCACTTGAGAGGCCTCGGAGATCGTCTCTCAAAAATTTGATAACAAAAATACTCTTCCCGTACTTCTCCCAGCTTAGCCTGACTTCGATCTTCAACAGATCCATTATCTGATCATAGTCACCATACAGCTGCGTAGATAGATCATTGCGTATCACCGCGACCTCTGGGTATTGCTGCACTGTGTCGATAAATTCCTTGATGGCAGGTATATATTCATCTGCCAATGGATAGAGACTAATATCAACTGAAGCTTTCATAGCTGCACCTCATAACTAACTCCTATCACTCGGGGTTCACCGAATTGAAGATAGGGTTCGGGCGCGTAGCCTTTCCGTGGATCGTTGCCGAACTCTCCAAAAAAGAACCCTCTAACGGCATAGTCTTGATTGCTAAGATTGCGACCCCAGAAACTCAGACTCCAGCGCTCGGTAGAATAGCTAAGATTCATATTCAGCAGTTCATAGGGATCGCTTTGCACGTTATGAGCGTCGGAAAAATAGAAATCGTCCTTCGTATCGAGGGAGACTGAAAGAGACCAGGGACCTAGATTATAATCAGCGGCAAGATGCGCCATATAACTCGGCGCATGAGCCTGATCACGGCCCGAAAAATCCTGATTCTCAGAATTCACAAAAGAATCAAAGGTCGCATCCAACAAACCCACACTGGCTGTTAGAGCCAGCCGCTGTGAGGGAGTCCAAACCGCCTCGATCTCTACACCGTTATTCGTGCCTTCGGCCGCGTTGCCTATGAAGTCGATAAACTCAGTGCTTCCGTTGGCACGAATTCTCCCAGTGGAACTCTTCACCTGCTGTTCGTGTCGGTCATCGTGAAACAAGGCAGCCTTCAAGTGTAATGTGTTCTCAAGTAGATTCGATTTCACTCCTAACTCATATTCAATCAGGAACTCTTCGCCGAATTCGCGCAAATCCGCATCCAATGTGCCATCGGTGTTAAAGCCGCCGGCCTTATAGCCGCGAGCTATGCTGGCGTAGGCCATGGTAGTCGAATTAAGAAGGTACTTAGCGGCGACTCGGCCGCCCCAGAGAGTTTCCGCGGGGGAGAAGCCAAGCAGTTGTGAGTCTCTATAGCTTGTGTCGCGCCTCTCCACTCTTAGACCGGTTTCCACGGTCAGTTTTTCACTAATCGATGAGTCCAGTTGGAAGAAAGCCGCGGTAGTATCGAAGTCGTAGTCGCTGTTAAAGTCCGCAGCCAGAAAGGTGTACTCTCGCCTCAAAGACTCAGTGCTCTTGAGTGTGTACACACCGAACAGCCACTGGGTTGAATCGGAAAATAGTCGGCTACTATCGTTCGACAAAAACCTCAACTCCATACTCCGGGTTTCGCGATCACGGACATAGCTGTCCCGTGACATATACGCGCCCGGGTGTATTCCTGCAAAGGTCCAGTCCTCGTCGTAGCTATATTCCATATCGGAATCGGCGAGGCCCACGATGAGTTTCAGATCAAAGTTGACCAGCTGCCAGCTACTGTCAATCGCCAATGCGAGAGATTCTTGTTGGTCCCGGCCCGGCTCGTCAGAAAGCGTCGTGCGTGAATTATCCAGCGTGAACGCATCGTAACCGTTGTCGATATCTACGTGGGACAGAGTAAGACCCAATCTCCAGTTGGCTGACATTTCCGCGCTTAGTTTCCCCCGAATAGATACCTCGTCCTGTGCATTGTTTTTCTTTGTTTGCAGGTATTCGTTCTCATAGTAGCCATCGGATCGATGACTCCCCAGGGCCAATCGCGCGCTTACTGATTCGGTCAACGGTCCGGTTATCATTGCCGCGATCGTTTGCGTATTGTAATCCGCAGCGCCTAGCTTCAGATTCGCTGCAAACTGGTCCTGGGGGTCATTAGTCTTGACGTTAATCAGGCCAGCCAGTGCATTGGCGCCGTATCTCGTTCCCTGCGGCCCTCGTAGTACTTCAACCTGCTCAACATCCATCATGGTGGCAATGGTGGCCGCTCCGCTGAAGTCCACATTGTCCACTAGAAAACCAACAGAGGGATTGATAGGCGCTACAAATTGGCTGCGCTCACCAATACCCCGAATCTGGAAAAAACGTGCGCGGTTAGAACCTGACGCATAGTTAACATTAGGAATAGCATTTGCCAACTCCTCAAAATGTTGAGCCGACCTGGATTTTATGACCGCTTCAGTCATCACCGTAACGCTGGTTGCCATTTCCAACTCGCTTCTAGACCTAAAATCAGCGGTAACAACAATTTCTTCGATAGTATTTTCTGCCGCGGCAGCAAGACCCTGCGCGAAGCTTAGGAGGACTGCTAACCCGAAGGTAAAGGCTGTTGTATGAAGGGCATTAGACATGAGTCTCTCCAAAAATTAATTTTAGAGACCCGGTATTAATTGGACGTGTGATGAGATGTGGTGTTCATCCTTTTCCTACGCCGGTACTAACCGGATCAGGTTCTAGGGTTGACTGGCTTTTACCAGAATCTCAGATCAATTGACCACCCCTAAGGAACTAGGCGCAGTGTACCATTAGCTGAACCAATAGTTGAGAAGAAATAGTTATAAAGCTGGGCATTGTAGTTGCCCAGGGATAGTCTTGCAGCTTGCATAGGTTTTTATAAAGAAATAGTTTTCTACAGCCTTCTCTAGCTTACCTAGTTAGAAATTCCCTTCATGCATAAGAGTTATTGTAATGAATACTGAAATACTAGTTATTACGGGCCCTGAATCTTCTGGCAAAACTACTCTGGCAAGCCAGCTTTCTGATTACTGGAAAATCCCTCTTGTTTCAGAAGTTGCCAGAGACTATCTCAATGAAAAAGATTTTTACCAGCAGCATGACTTATTGAAAATCGCCAAGCAGCAACATAAACAGGAACAAGCACTTCTTTCTCATTTCCCAGAAAAAATAGTTTGCGACACGGATTTACTAGTTATTATGATCTGGAGCGAAGTTAAGTATGGGCACTGTGACCCCTGGATTACTACTACGTTTGAAAACAGCATCAAACAAAAAAATTCTAGAAGATATTATTATTTATGTGATTGCAACATCCCATGGCAAGCTGATCCGCTTCGAGAAAACCCGTATAACCGCGATGAGTTATTTAATTTGTATCTTCAAAAAATCAACGAATACAAACTAAACCACCGCGTAGTAAAAGGTAATCAGCGAATACGTTTGCAGCAAGTTCTAACAGCCCCAAACTCTCGTAATTAAGCTTGAATTTTCCGCGATAAAAGCACCAGCGCGTCGTCTTGTAGAGCGAATGATGCAGGGCCTCACACAAGGACTATACATGGCAACAAACTATTGATTAGCGCATGCCCAACAGGTAATTTCTTGCATGATCGATCAGTTCAAGATTGCCCAACTGAGTGATCGCGCACAAAAAGTGCTGTGCGATGATTTCCCAGTAAACGATTTTTACAATACTGTAATTGTTCTCGGATTGTCCCACTTGTGATGCTGGGAACTAACCTTCTGGCGCAGACACAATGGATGAATGTACGAGTGACCCAAGCCAACGGCGCGAAAGTTTTCAGCAAATCTCTATGATTATTTTTATTTCAATCAATTAATTGAGCCTAACAAAATAGGCTGTGCTCTGAATTTTCCTAAGTAATTGGTACAAATCCCTTTTTTAGGTCAAATGTCGCGCCATGGCACACCAATATTCAATACCAAAGCCTAATGCTTGATCATTGAAGTCATAAGAAGGATTGTGCAAAGGCTGTGCATAGTTATCATGCCCCTCACCATTACCCATCAAAATGTAAGCGCCGGGTTTACACATAAGCATCTGCGCGAAGTCTTCAGAAAAACTAACCCGGCCATATTGGGCATCTGCCGTTGCTCTGGGTAGCGCGTTTGCTACAGCAGCACAAATTGCTGCATGTTCTGGGCTATTTATTAACGGCACAAACGATGTTGAATAATGGAAGCGATGTTTAGCACCATAAGCGTCGCAGTTGTTGCGGACAATAGCTTCCAATTGATTTTTGATAGATTCGCTTACATGTTCTTCAAACCCCCGACAATCGCCAGTGATATTGACTTCAGTTGCAATGACATTACGCGCACCGTCAGTTCTAAAATCGGTTACAGAGACAACTGCATGCTCTGAGGGCGCGATCGTTCTCGACACTATGCTCTGAAGATCACAGACAATCTTTGCACCGATAACAATAGGGTCGATGACTTTTTCAGGCATCGAAGAATGTCCGCCTTTGCCCAGAACAGAGATTTCGAAATTGTCTTCAAACGCACAGAAAGCCCCGGGATTAATTGCAAACGACCCTACGGCTAATCCAGGGAGATTGTGTAATCCATAGACCGCGTCCATTTGAAACCTATCAAATAACCCTGCTTCAATCATTGCCCGCGCACCATTGCCATTTTCTTCATCCGCTTGAAAAATGAAGTGAATCTCGCGCTCCAGATCCTTTGCTTGCGCCAATAGCTTTGCAGCGCCCAACAACATAGCTGAATGACCGTCATGGCCACAACCATGAAACTTGCCGGGTGAAATGGAAGCATGCCCGAAAGTATTCACTTCAGTTATAGGAAGCGCATCCATGTCGGCTCTAAAACCTATGGGATTGACTCCGCTGCCCTTATTCAGTGAAGCAACAAGACTGTTTCGTCCTACGCCAGTTGTTACCTCCAGGCCTGCTTCGTGCAACTCTTTCGCAATAAGCTTGCTGGTATTGTCAACATCGAATGCTAACTCTGGGTTTTGATGCAGCATCTTTCGAAATTTTATCAACTCATCAATCAGGCTTTGATCCACTAAGCTCATATGTTTAGCTACTCCCTTCAGTGGCAATTGCCAGGCAGATCGAGTTGTCTGGGATTGTGATATCTAACTTTGCGTTTGACAATATTGCAGCTAAGCCTGCAGCACCAGACGCTGTGGTAGCGAGATTATTTTGAGCCAAGAAATCCGCAGCTGCAAGTGCATCCTCATCGCTTACGCAAACGAAATCGTCAGCGAGCTCTTTGAGTAGTTTGAATGCAATAAGTGAAGGTTCCTTGCAATCTAATCTGCCCATGGAAGAAATTGGACCACTAACTGTAGTGGTGCGTCCTTGCTTGTAACTCTCAAAAAGACAAGGCGCGGCCAGAGGTTCCACTACAATAATTCTGGGTTGTTGTTTCCAGTTTTTGCGAATCTCAAAAGCCATACTCGCAGCCAGCCCGCCAACCCCTGCTTGAAGAAATACATGTGTTGGCCAGTTGTCTTCGTGTAAAAATACTTGGCGCATTTCTTCAGCGATAACCGTGTAGCCTTCCATAACCAGCATCGGTAGGTGGTAATAGCCTGGCCAAGAACTGTCAGCAAGTAAGGTTTCTCCATTTAAATTGTCATTCATGGCAGCAACCATACTTTCCTCGTATGTTTCACCTGACCGAATCACCACCGCTCCTAGCGTCGTCAGCCTCTGAGCAAAAGAGGCTGGAACAGAGTGTGCAATGTGAACTCGAGAATTTGCATTGAATAGCTCAGCGCCTTTTGCCACTGCAATTCCGTGATTCCCCGCACTGGCGCAGACGAAAGTAAACTTATTACTCCAACTTCGAATTTCCGGATCAGTGAGTCGCTGAACTGGCAATTCACTGCCATTCTCTTTTTGCCATTGCTCAAGTAGAAACTTAGCCACAGCATAAATTCCACCTAAGGCTTTGAAAGAGCCAAGCCCCATGCGGTTTGTTTCATCTTTAATCAATAGTCGAATGTTATTGAGCGGAGAAATTTCCACAATCGGAGTTTGCGTGTATGCCGGACAAATCTCTAACAGATCTAAAGCGCAGCGAACATTTAGAGATAACTGATAATCCATAGCAAGCAGGATACACTGGTTTCATCGAGATCAGGAATTGGGAACAGGTTTGGCTTGAATACTCCCATTTCTAGCCTTACTATCCCCTTCCCGACTGATCCAGCAGATTTAGCTAGTAGAAGCAGCCATGAGCACTCAAACACACATCAAAAATGTCACTCTCACCACGCTATTCAAGATCAAAGAGCGTCGCGAAAAATTCGCCTGCATGACTGCCTACGACGCCTGCTTTGCCTCTATCCTGGGCGATGCCGGGGTCGAGGTGATTCTTGTTGGTGACTCATTAGGCATGGTGTTGCAAGGCCATGACAGCACTCTCCCGGTAACGATGATTGACATGATCTATCACATGCAGTGCGTCAAGCGCGGCAACAAAGGTGCTCTGCTGGTAGCTGACCTGCCCTTTATGAGCTATGCCTCGGAGACACAAACTCTGGAGAATGCTGCCGCGCTAATGCGCGCCGGTGCCCATATGGTGAAACTAGAGGGCGGAGCATGGATCGAGAATACAACTAAATTACTTGCCGAACGCGGCATCCCTGTCTGTGCGCACATGGGCCTCACGCCGCAGTCTGTTAATCGAATCGGCGGCTTCCATGTTCAGGGCCGTGATACGGAACAAGCCGATGCAATAATAGCAGAAGCGAAGCTATTAGAAGACGCCGGAGCCAGCACCCTGCTACTTGAGTGTGTACCACGTAGCTTAGGCAAGACCGTTACCGACTCCTTAGATATTCCAGTAATCGGCATAGGGGCTGGCCCCGATACCACCGGACAGATCATGGTCTTGCATGACGTATTGGGTGTCTCACCGATCTCACCGAAGTTTGTGAAGAACTTCTTACTCGAGTCGAAGACTGGTATACCCGGCGCCATCGAAGCCTACGTGAAGGCAGTGAAGTCTCAGTCGTTCCCTGCCGATGAGCACTGCTTTAACTAGCCACTCCAAGCCACTCCAAGCCACTTCTAGCCACTTTTAAGCTACTACCGCTATGCAAACTCAAAAGAAAATCAAGGGCCTACGCCTTATCCTGAAGACTGCACGATCACAGGGCAAATCCATTGCCCTGGTTCCGACGATGGGCAATCTACATGAGGGTCATCTGCAGCTAGTAAGGCAGGCTAGGGAGCGCTACGATTTCATCGTCTGTAGCATCTTCGTCAATCCCATGCAATTCTCAGAGAATGAGGATCTAGCCGCCTATCCACGCACTCTCGAAGCGGACTGCGAAAGCCTACGCAGCGAGAGTTGTGATTGCCTGTTTCTCCCCTGCGTCAAAGAAGTCTATGGCGAGGGGCTAGAACAACAGACCTCGGTACATGTGCCAGGTCTAACTGAAAACTTCTGCGGCAATAGTCGGCCAGGACATTTCGAAGGCGTGGCTACTGTCGTAACAAAACTATTCAACATCGCTCAGCCAGACGCCGCCTTCTTCGGACTAAAAGATTACCAACAGTTTTTAGTCATTCAAAAACTCACGCATGATCTTGCACTCGATATTGCGATACACGGCATTGAGACGCATCGCGAAGAAAGCGGCCTTGCCATGAGCTCACGCAATAATTACCTGAGCCCGCAGCACAAAGAACAGGCAGCCAGTTTGTATCGATGCCTGCAAAGTTGTGCCGAAAAAATTCAGCAAGGCAATACAGATTTCCAGCAGCTAGAGGAAGATGCTAAAAAAGAATTGAAACAGGCTTCATTGAAACTGGACTACTTCCAGATTTGTGACGCACAGTCGCTGCTAGCTTCCACTACCGATACTCAGTCTATCGCGATTCTTGGCGCCGTCTTCATTGGAAAAAGTCGTCTGATCGACAACATCCGATTGCAACGTTCCTAGACTCCAGCAAGCAAGCTTCCCATTCACCTAGCGCCCGCCAATAAAGGGCTGTAGCAGCCTTCAAGTTGCCCGTAAAGTTGCTTTGAGGCATACTAATTCACTCCTATTTTTCGAGACCCTAGCGCCCAATTCAGCAACGTTAGCGCAGCTAGTCATTAGCAAATAAGGAATTGCCCCATGTCAAAAGACAAAATCTATCCAGTGTCAGACGCCGACTCTAGTAACACTTACCTGAACAAAGACAGCTTCCAGGAAATGTATCAGCACTCCATAGAGGCTCCGGCAGACTTCTGGGCTGAACAGGCTGGGGATTTGCTGCACTGGCATGAGCCCTGGAAGAAAGTCACCAGCGGTGGATTTGCCAAAGCCGACTCGAAATGGTTTGAAGGTGCGAAGTTAAACGTTGCGTATAACTGCATCGACAGGCATCTGGAGCGACGCGGCGAACAAACTGCAATCATTTGGGAAGGCGACGAGCCTGAGGTAGACAAGAAGATAACGTATCGCGAGCTGCATACCGAGGTTTGCAAGCTCGCCAATGCCCTTAAGACACGAGGCGTCAGCAAGGGCGACAGAGTCTGCATCTATATGCCGATGGTTCCTGAGGCCGCGTATGCAATGCTGGCCTGCGCGCGCATCGGTGCCGTGCACTCCGTGGTGTTTGGCGGCTTCTCTGCTGAATCCATTAAAGACAGAATTTTAGACTCCGATTGTCAGAGCGTTATCACGGCCGACGAGGGTGTGCGCGGCGGGCGGACTATTCCCTTGAAGGCAAACGTCGATGAGGCACTCGAGCATTGCCCGAATGTACATTCTGTGTTCGTTGTACGCCGCACCAATGTTGAAATCCCTTGGCATGAAAAGCGTGATGTTTGCTATCTCAAAGCTACGCAGGCAGCAGCTAGCGAATGTGAGCCTGAGCTCATGGACGCCGAAGACCCTCTCTTTATTTTGTATACCTCCGGCTCAACCGGCAAGCCAAAGGGCGTTCTACACACAACCGCCGGCTACCTGCTTGGCGCAACCATCACCCACAAATACGTCTTCGATTATCACGAGGGCGACGTTTATTGGTGTACTGCCGATGTCGGCTGGGTAACTGGGCATTCTTATATCGTATACGGCCCGCTCGCGAATGGCGCCGTGACGCTAATGTTCGAAGGTGTACCTACTTATCCAGACGCTTCACGCTTCTGGCAGGTCATCGACAAACACCAAGTAAATATTTTCTATACCGCACCTACTGCGATTCGCGCATTGATGGCCGCCGGCGACGACCCGGTTAAGAAGACTTCGCGATCCTCTTTACGATTGTTAGGTTCAGTAGGCGAACCAATAAACCCGGAAGCCTGGGAGTGGTACTACCATGTTGTAGGCGACGCGCGTTGCCCTATCGTCGATACTTGGTGGCAGACCGAGACTGGTGGAATCATGATCACACCCCTACCCGGTGTAACTGACTTAAAACCTGGCTCAGCCTCCACACCCTTCTTCGGAGTCCAGGCGGCGCTACTCGATGCTGATGGCAAGGAGCTAGAAGGCGCAGCTACAGGCAACCTCGTACTCTGCAACAGCTGGCCCAGCCAAATTAGAAGCGTATACGGCGACCACCAGCGCTGTATTGATACCTATTTCACAACCTATCCGGGCTACTACTTCACTGGCGACAGCGCTCGACGCGATGCCGACGGCTATTACTGGGTAACCGGCCGGGTCGACGACGTAATTAACGTATCGGGCCACAGACTTGGAACCGCCGAGATTGAGAGCGCGCTGGTACTGCACTCATCCGTTGCCGAGTCCGCCGTTGTCGGCTATCCGCACGACATTAAGGGTCAGGGCATCTATGCCTATGTCAGCCTAATGACCGACACCGAGGCGTCCGAAGAGCTACGCGCAGAACTACTGAAATTTGTC
>CALKDE010000417.1 GCA_938082955.1 uncultured Pseudomonadales bacterium | reverse complement strand
AATGGGAAGCAATCGATAAGCGATTTAGCGGAATTTAGGAACAACTATGCTGCAAGATATACGTGACAATTCACAGGGTGTGATAGCGAAGGTCATCATCGGTTTCATCGTAGCGATATTTGCTCTTTTTGGAGTGGATTCGATCGTGAATGGCTTCATAACATCGCCGCCAGTCGCTGAAATCAATGGAGAGGAAATAACCGAAGCCCAGCTGCAGGTGAATACACAGAATCTATTGAATTCTATTGGCGGAAGCGCCGATTCCCTAGATCAGGGTCTACTTGAGCAAATCGCACTGTCACAGATACTAGAAGAAGTGTTGCTAAGACAGTCTGCCGAAAAGTCGGCGATGGCTGTGTCTAATGATCGAATTGACAGGTCTATTATAGAAAATCCTAATTTCCAGATTAACGGTGTATTCAATGCCGACTTAGCCGTACGGACCATGGCCAGTCAAGGTTTTAGTATTCCTATTTATCGGGAATCCCTGCAGCAACAGATGCTGCTGTCACAGCTTGCTAACGCTTACAGCAGTTCGGCCTTTGTCACGAATTCCGAATTAGAACGAATAGCCGGTTTGTCGGCGCAGACGCGGGACTTTCGCTATCTCTCAATTCCTTTAGGCACTCGTACTCTGGGCTCGGCAATTTCAGATGCGCAGATTGAAAGTTACTTCGATGAGAACCAACAAGATTTCACGCAGCCGGAGACAGTATCGGTGAGCTATGTGATGTTGGATAAGAACGCAATCTCCAGTGAGATCGAACTCGATGAAGGTGTCGTTGAAGCGCAGTATGAAACCGAGAGATCAGCTTTTGAAGGATCGGCTGAAAAGCGTGCTTCACACATACTGTTCGAAGTTGGCGGTGATCTCAGCGAAGACCAGGCTCTAGAGATGGCCGCTACAGCTAAGCAGCGAATCGATGCTGGTGAGGAGTTTGAAGCAGTAGCGTTAGAAATGTCTACAGATACCGCTTCTGCAGAAGTGGGTGGAGATATTGGTTATACCGACGGAACTGCCTTCCCGGTAGCCCTCGAAGAAGCGCTAGAAATTTTATCAGTAGATGAGGTCTCGGTCCCGGTCGTCTCAGATTTCGGTGTTCACATCGTGAAGCTCACTGAGGACTCAATAAATGTATTTCAGGGTTTTGAAGAAGTTGCCGAACGAATCGAGCGAGAATTAAAAAGCTCAGAAGTAGAGCTGATTTATGCCGAGCGATTGGGGGATCTTTCTAACCTGGCGTTTGAGACGGGAAACTTAGAAACCATTTCGGAAGAACTTGAGATGGAAGTGCTCATCAGTGGCGCTTTTAGCCGTAGCGGAGGAAGTGGTATTTTCTCTAATCAGGCGCTTATTGCTGCCGCATTTTCTGACGAGGTTTTACTTGAAGATAACAACAGTGAAGTGGTTGAGCTAAGCCCCTCGCAGGCTGTAGTGCTGAATGTGACCCTTTTCAATGAAGCTGCTGTTCTTCCGCTTGAGGAAGTCGAACCAGAAATCGCGGTAATAATTCGCACTCAGATGGAGCGCGATGCAGTTCAGAATCTTAGTGAGCGGCTTCTGACTAGCATAGAAAATGATGAGCCTGTCGATCAACTCTTGGCTGACAACCAAATAGAGTGGCTCACACAGGACGGTGCCGATAGGGCTGCAGCCAATGTTAATAGAGAGATTTTAACTCAGGTTTTTTCTATGTCGCTTGCCGATACGGGTACCCCTGTCTATGACAACCTGACACTGACGAATGACACTGCCGTCATTGTTGAACTGACTAGTATCAATGCAGGCTCAATAGATTCATTGGCAGACACAGACCGAGAAAACATGGTTAGCTCTATGATTTCGGATTTAGGCAATAGCGACTTTCAGGCCTATATGAGCAACTTGCAAGACAGCGCGGACATCGAGTCGCAGATTCTAGACGAACAGCCGCTCTAGTTGGCTATACCCCTTCGGTTTCGAGGTCGTTGAGCGAGCCCATGGCGGTAGTGTTGAAACCGCCATCAACATAAAGAATTTCGCCACTGATTCCAGAGGCTAGGTCGGAGCAAAGAAAACTCGCTGCATTTCCCACTTCGCTGATAGTAACGTTTCTCCTCAGAGGGGTTTGCTGGGCATTGTGTTTAAGCATTTTCCTAAAGCTCTTTATGCCGGCAGCTGCAAGAGTCTTTATTGGGCCGGCAGATATAGCGTTCACTCGTGTCCCTTCGGGCCCTAGGCTTGCAGCCATATAACGTACGTTGGCTTCTAGGCTCGCTTTCGCTAAGCCCATAACATTGTAATTAGGAAGGCTACGCACCGCTCCTAGGTAGCTTAAAGTGAGCAGGGAGCCGTTTCTGCCTGCCATCATGGACTTTCCAGCTTGGGCGAGCGCGACGAAGCTATAGGAGCTGATTTCGTGCGCCATCAGGAATCCCTCTCGCGTCGTTACGTCTACATAGTTTCCGTCGAGCTCATTGCCGGGTGCGAATGCGAGGCAGTGAACGATTCCATCAAGACCATCCCAGCGCTGGCCGAGTTCCTCGAATAGGCTTGTAATTTCACTGTCTTTGCCCACATCGCAGGGGAACACTAAGTCAGAGTCCCAGGTTGCTGCAAATTTAAGAACACGCTCCTTTAGCTTCTCATTCTGATAAGTAAAAGCCAGTTCGGCACCTTCGCGATACATTGCCTGGGCAATG
>CALKDE010000416.1 GCA_938082955.1 uncultured Pseudomonadales bacterium | reverse complement strand
TCGAAGGAATCCCAGAAGCCAATCAAGATCATGGCTGGCATGGTGAAAATAATGCCTGCCGCGAGAGATTCTCCTGCAGAGGCACAGGTCTGCACCTGATTAGCCTCGAGGATGCTGGAATCCTTAAACAGCATCTTGAATAACAACATGGCCATTACGGCCGCAGGTATGGAGGCGGAAACGGTCATGCCCGCTCTTAGGCCCACGTAGACGTTCGCGGCCCCCATTACCACGGCTAGAAGTAGTCCCAATACCACAACTCTAAGGGTGATCTCCTTTCTTGCGATAGGTGGTGCTGACGTAGCGCTAGTAGTATCGGTCATGGCTCGCGTGCTCTTCTTAATAGTAGGGTTCACTCACTATAGGCGAGATTGGCACGGGAGTAAAAAAGCAGGGCATATTTCCTTGGTGGATCTAATGCTAGCAAAGATAGGGTCAGTAAAAGTGCGAGAATAAGAAATGGGTATGAATGTTGGTATCAGCTATAAGGTGCTTAGAGCGTTAGCTGTGCAGCAGGGCCATGTAGTGTTTGTTAGCAGCGAAGATCGACGGGACACCATGCTAGTGCCCGGCTAGGGCAAGAGGTTTTTGTCTATCTTTGTAGAGAAGCGCGACGCTGCTCAATCATACGCCACAGGCCATGATGAACAACACGCCGCTGTCTGTCTTGCCAGCTGCGTCAACAACGCGCACCACACCTTGCGGGGTGAATAAGTGAAAGAAGATCGCGCCCGACATAACCATCAAACCGGCCAGCGCTCCCCAAACCCGTGTCACTGGGAGCAGAACTAGAATGGCGGCGAACAGCTCGGCAATTTACTTTTCAAAGTTAGGGTTCAAAGTGTTGCTTAGGTGTAGGGACCTAAGAGATGCGATTTATCATTCACGGTGTATTTTTTTCGTATGCTTGAGCCGCATTGTAGCGAATGAAACTAAGCGCAAGGCAGGACTGGAATACTGCGTCTGGATCGCGCATAATCTGCCGCGTTACTCTTTTTATACACCCTTCGCACTACTCTAAAATGCCAGTTGGAAATTAATTTATGTGGTTTAAAAATGCACGTCTATATTGTCTGAACGAGGCGATTGGCGCATCTCCAGAAGAGATAGAAAAGAAACTGATCGAACAAATATTTCATCCTTGTAGCAGCCATGATAAGTCAAAATATGGCTGGATTAGCCCACTTGGCAAACAAGGCGAGATGCTCACTCATGTGCAGGGTGACTATATTATGCTCTGCGCGCAGAAGCAGGAAAGATTGCTGCCTTCCTCTGTTGTGAATGAGGCTACAGATGAAAAAGTGGCTGAGCTAGAAGAGCGTCAGGGCCGCAAAATTTATAGAAAGGAAAAACGTCAAATTAAGGACGATGTATTTGTTTCACTGCTGCCTAGAGCCTTTACACGCAATCAGCAAACATTCGCCTATATCTCCGCTAAAGACAATTTGATCGTTGTAAATTCAGCCAGCGCACCGAAGGCAGAGGCACTGCTTAGTCTACTGCGCGAGAGCTTAGGCACTTTGAAAGTGTCGATACCCGATGCGAATCGGGCGCCTAGCGATGTGATGACACGTTGGTTGAAAGAGCAACATGCTAGTGATCACTTCCTCATAGATGAAGACTGCGAGCTGTATAACCCAACCGATGGCAGCAATATCGTGCGTTGTAAGGGCCAGGATCTTTTTACCGATGAGATACAAAGTCATCTTGAGGCAGGCAAGCAGGTGAAAAATTTGGGCGTTACTTGGAACAGTCTGCTGAGCTGCAGTGTGAGCGATGATCTGAGTATAAAACGCTTAAAATTTGTTGGCATGAAACAGGAAGAGGCAAATGAGGAGATCGAAAGTGCTGCACAGAAATTCGATCAAGAATTTGCTGTGATGACATTGGAGTTATCGAATTTTTTCAAGTCTTTTTTTGCTGCTTTCGGCGGATTGCAAGATCCGAAGGGCTAATCGGCGCCAAATAATTTCATTCACAAATACTAATTGAAGATTACAAAATGATGAAACTCTATGACTATGAGCGTGCTCCTAACCCAAGGCGGGTGAAAATATTTTTAGCTGAAAAAGGCGTAGAAGTCGAGTTAGTGAACTGCGACATGACTAAGGGCGAACACAAGACGCCTGAGTTTCTCAAGAAGAATCCCAGTGGCAAGATTCCTGTTCTTGAGTTGGACGATGGGCGTTGCCTCGGTGAATCAGTTGCAATATGTCGCTATATTGAAGGCGTTCATCCTGAACCTAACCTTATGGGGCGAGATCCGTTTGAGATCGGGCATATTGAGATGCGCAATCGCCATATAGAGACAGAGTTCTGGAGCCAGGTGGGCGTGTCTTGGGTCAATGGCCCAATTGTTGGCGCTATGGGAATATTTAAGCAGATACCCGAGGCTAAAGTAGCAAGTGATGCGAATGTTGCAAAGTATTGTGAGCGTCTCGACGCGGAGCTTGCAGCAACACCCTATGTCGCAGGGGAACGGTTTACAATTGCCGATATTACGCTTTTAACGGCCATAGATTTTGCGACATCGTTAGTGGGATTGACTATAGATGAGTCGAATTCCAATCTCTGGCGCTGGCATGCGCAGGTGTCGGCAAGAGACAGCGTAAACGCTTAGGAATAATAAAATCGCAAGAGGGCGTCGTTCACATACCAGGTTCGCACGCCAGGGTGCTATTGAGTGCCGTAACACAGATAAACAAGGGTATGAGCAACTCGCGAAGTTAGCTATGTGTCATACACCGCACTTCCAGCCAGCCTATTCCTCCGGCCCTAGCCTATCACTGGCATCGTGAGGGATCTGTTTGCTCGCACCATTCATCGAATGCATCGCACTTGCTCAGAAATTTCTCCTGCAACTTTTTGGCGGGTCCATTTGTTCATTGAAGCCTTGGCGGGAACGCCCTGTGCGATGACGTCGGCGCGGCGCATTAGAACGTCATCTTCTGCCTCGTAGATCCTAAGTTCTTCGCTTAGCGCTGTGTTAATTCGCCTAATCGGAGCGTAAGACTCGTTAACACGTCTGCCGCTATTTCAATCTGCCCTGCGACTTGATCGTATTGTCGTTGCTCGATGGCCTCTCTAACTCCGGGGATGGTCTTTACGCCATATCCAGTATAGAAACCTGGCGCATAGATATGATGCTTGTACCAAGGACGACCAGTCAGTCCTTCTTCGCGAATAAGTTCGCGTTCGCTGGTATAGAGTAAGTAGTTGTGATGCGCGCTAGCTGGTGCGCCACTCGTTGCTAAGATCTGATAAGCATCGGCGGAGTTCTTTAAGCGTGCGAGCGCATTCTTTAACGGCGCGAAATTAAAGTGTGGAACTTCAGGCTTGGGTAGGGGCGGCCCAAAAGACTTTGTTGGATCCAATATTATTCCATAGACGCCTTCGCGAATGTCTTGGTTGTCGGTCGCGGTTTTGTCGCGCATGCCATCCGCTAGTGCTTCAATCTCATCTATGTAGCTGGCAACATTGTCGGTGAATCCCTGAAAGTCGAACGGCAGTCGCGGTGCGTTCGCTAAGCGTAAAGTAGCACGGCCGGCAAACTGAGCGAGGGTTCGTCCGTACACTAGGCCCGGATCGATCCACTTCGTATAGTGCTCGTAGGTATCGTACATCGTGTGATAGCTGCCACCACCGGAGTGCCCGCCGAAGCCAATATTGGCCGAGGCGATACCAAGATGTTGAAGGAAAGGAGTGTAGTCAGAACCTGAACCCAGCGGACTGATTCTCAGATCGCTGCGATCTCTTGCCTCGTTCCTGATCTTCTGCGAATTCCCGTTGATACGTAAATTTGCACGCCTTCTTTCCTGAACAGAAACGCCAGTTTGTGGATCTTCAACATCTCTCATAACTTCATTAAAGAATCGTTCCAAAACATGGCTTCCGCCAACATTTACGAAGCCGCGCCCGTTGCCATCGGTATTCAGATAGGCCACTGCATGTTCCTGCAATTCACCTGCATGATGCTCGGCCCACTCAGTCGATCCGATCAGCCCTGGCTCTTCTGCATCCCAGGCAGCATAGACGATAGTGCGCGCTGGCGGATAGCCTAATTCTGCCAAACGGCTTACAGCCTTCGCTTCGGCTAGCATAGCGACGATTCCCGATAGCGGGTCCGCCGCGCCGTGATTCCATCCATCGTGATGATTGCCACGTATGATCCATTGCTCGGGCATGTCGGTGCCTTCCATGCGGGCGATCACGTTGTATGCCGTTACCATCTTCCAGTCGAATTCAAGTTTCAGTTTGACTCGCGCCGGACCGGGTCCAAGATGGTAGGTAATCGGCAATCCGCCACGCCACTCTTCCGGTGCTACCGCGCCGCCCATCGCTTTTAACAGAGGCAGGGCATCGCGATAGGAGATGGGAAGTACGGGAATTTGAGTAATGGTTGGTGCATCGTCACGACTTAGTCGGTTCACATCACCGGTTGCACCAACCCCGGGGGTCAATACATCGCCGGGATAGGTAGGCATATCCATAACGGAGCCGCGCTGCACGCCACTGTCATTTTTATAGGGGCCATCTGGATACACATCGCCGGCCCCATAGCCATCATCAGCTGGGTCTGAATAGATAAGAGTGCCTACAGCACCCATCTCTCCGGCGAGCTTAGGTTTGATGCCACGCCAAGATCCGCCGTACTTGGATAGGGCGATCTTACCGGCGACGCTAATGCCGTACCGTTCCAATAACTCATAATCGGCAGGCGTACCATAGTTGACGAAGACCAGATCAGCTTCTACCTCGCCACCTATTGAAAAGGCATTGTAGGGTGGAAGCAAGTTGTCGGTATTCGAAGTACTAGCGTCTGACGCTATTGGATCTTCCGTGAGGGAGGCGGTGAAACGATTCGGAGCAACAAGCTCCAGTTCTCGCGTCACAGGTTCAGGAAACAACACTTCATACTCTGCTATTTCCACGTCATAGTTCCAAGAGCGCAACAGGTCGGCTATGGCCTCGGCATTCTCTTTACTCTTCGGCGAGCCCACGTGGTGCGCCTCGGAGGAGAAATCCTTCAGCCAGCGATCCATCTCAGCGCTGTCGATAAGCCCATCGAATTGTCCTTCCATCTGCCTTTGTTGTGCGCTGCTGTTTGCGTCAAAGCCAAAAAGGGTTTGCGCACTGCTAAGCGAAGCAACAGAAAGTAGGCTGATTATCACTAAGCTATAAAAGGCGTGAATTGCATGCCGAGTAAGTGAATGCGAAGAATAGATCATAGTTAACTCCTGAGTATGTCTTACTGCATTCTTACATATTCTCAGCAATCGGTGAACGCTTAACCAACGTGAGGCACACCGAAAGTGCCCATTGGTGCTATAGTATGCGCCGCGTAACCATTGCTAACTGATTCCTATTCTTGACCCTCACTTAACTAGAGCGCCGCCGTGGCAATTAAGCCTACTATCTATAAACTGACAGTCTCGTTAAGTGACTTGAATCGGGATGTCTACGATTCGCTTAGTCTCACTATTGCACGTCATCCATCGGAGACGATGGAAAGAATGGTGGTGCGGGTGCTGGCGTTCTGTCTGAATACCCGGGAACAACTCGTGCTCTGCAAGGGGCTTAGCGATACTGAAGAGCCAGATATCTGGGCGCATTCGCTAGATGGAAACTTGGAGCTGTGGATCGATGTGGGAGAGCCATCGCCAGAGAGAATAAAGAAGGTGAGCCGCATTGCTAAGGAAGTCAAAATATACGGCTTTAATAGTAAGGCCCCAACTTGGTGGCAACAGAATGAAAAGCAGCTCGCTAGTTTGGACGCTAATGTTTACCGATTCCAATGGGAGCAAGTGCAGGCACTCGCATCTATCATTGACCGTGGAGTGGATCTCTCAATAACGATATCGGGAGACTCCTTATTTGTTGCCAGCGAATTGGGCGAGTGCGAACTTATCCTGCAGGCACTGCAAGAGGTCTCTTGATCTTGAGTTTTTTATCCAACTGTTTGAAGAGAAATACATGTCAGATTTTAAAAATAACACGACATCCGTGGGTGATGACGAAGTGCAGATAGTCAAGCTAATAAAACAGCCGATCGACCTCTACAAGATTTTGAAGTTCGAAGGTCTGGTAGGTAGCGGCGGACAGGCGAAAGCTGTCATTGCGGGAGGCCTTGTGATCTTGAACGACGTCGTCGAAACACAAAAGCGCAAGAAAATTGTTTCTGGCGATATCATCGAATTTGATGGCTCTCTCTACCGTATGCATTGTGACGAGTTGTTAGGGTCTACGAAGCTGAGCGCTATCGCTGAAGATGAAAACAAAGATGGCGTTGCAGGAACCGCCAAGGCTGTGCGTAAATCAACAGTGACAGTTAAACGTAAGAAGCCGGCGCCAAAGAAGGCGGGAAGAAAAGCGATTGGAATAAAGAGCTAAGAAATTATGACGAACAATGATTGCCTAAGACGAATACGCTATATACTAGATTTTAGTGACAGCAAGATGATCGCCATCTGCGGGCTGGCCAATGTAGAGACGGATCGCAAGGAAGTTTCTGCTTGGCTAAAACAGGATGATGACGAAGATTTCGAAGAATGCAGCGATGCATCTTTTGCTGCTTTTCTTAACGGCATGATCATTGCCCTTAGAGGAGAGAAGGAGGGAGAAGCGCCGCGTGTTGAGACCAAGCTGAATAACAACATGGTATTCATGAAGCTGAAGATAGCATTAAGTCTGAAGGCAGATGAAATTCTGCAAATACTGGAATCTGCAGGTCAAGAAATAAGCAAACACGAACTCAGCGCGTTCTTTCGCCGGCCAGATCACAAGCACTACCGTGAATGCAAAGATCAAATTCTGAGAAATTTTCTCAATGGTCTGCGCATTAACTATCGGGAGTAGTTTCGTAGTTCAACGGATTCGATGAATGCCCTTGGGCCCAATGAGCCAAAGAAATAACGCAGACTCGGCAGGCCTTGCTTAATATATCGCGCTAAAAACCAACTCTTAAACGCCACCGAGAGAGTGGAACTTCGTTTCATAGAAATCGGCGATGCCTTCCTTACCGCCTTCTGACCCTATGCCCGATTGTTTCCAGCCACCGAATGGTGCTACTTCGGTTGAGAATACGCCAGAGTTCGAGCAGACAATGCCATACTCGAGATCTTCCGATACACGCATGACGCGGCCAATGTCGCGAGTGAAGAAATAGGCAGCGAGGCCGTATTCTGTCGCGTTTGCCTTCTCGACAACTTCACCTTCGGTAGTAAACGTTTGCACGGCTGCTATCGGGCCAAATATTTCTTCATTTGCCAGACGCATGGAGTCACTTATATTGTTTAGCAGAGTAGGCTGAAAAAAACTTTGTCCAAGTTTGTGACGCGCGCCTCCCAGCAACACCTTCGCTCCTTTGTCTAGCGCATCCGCCATCAGCGCGTCCATCTTCTCTAGAGCCTGCGTGTTGATTAGAGGTCCGATCTCAGCACCTTCTTCGAATCCATCGGCAACCTTTAAAGCGGCAATACTGTGCTGAAGCTTTGCAGTAAATTCAGCAGCCACTGCTTCGTGCACGAAGATGCGATTTGTGCAGACACAAGTCTGGCCACAGTTACGGAACTTCGTGGAGACGCAATGTGTGACAGCCTCTTCGATGTCGGCATCATCGAATACGATGAAAGGCGCATTGCCGCCGAGCTCGAGAGAAACCTTCTTTACCGTAGATGCACATTGCGCCATAAGGATCTTGCCGACAGCCGTTGAACCGGTAAAAGTAAATTTGCTAATCTTCTTATGCTGCGTGAGTACTTCACCTATCGCTTGAGCATCACTACCTACAACAACGTTAATCACGCCGGCGGGTATGCCGGCGCGCTCCGCGAGCTCGCACAGGGCGAGAGCAGAAAGCGGCGTGCCAGCATCGGGTTTGATTACGACAGTGCAGCCTGCAGCCATGGCAGGAGCGGCCTTTCGCGTGATCATTGCGTTAGGGAAATTCCACGGAGTGATGCAGCCAACGACACCGACTGGCTGCTTGTAAACCTGCAGTCGCCGATCATTCGCCACGGTAGGAATGATGTCGCCCATGACGCGTTTACACTCTTCGGCATAAAACTCGATAAACCCAGCGCCGTAATTTACTTCGCCTATGGCTTCAGCAAGGGGCTTGCCTTGTTCGGCGGTCATTAGCATGCCTAGGTCATCGGCGTTCTCTAAAATCAGTTCACACCATCTGCGCAAGTATGTCGCGCGTTCTTTCGCAGGTACCTTGCTCCACGTTTTGAAGGCGGTGGCGGCAGCCTCCACTGCATCGCAGGCATCATCGGCATTACCGTCAACAGTCTTCGCAAGCAGAGTACCATTAGCGGGATTCAGTACTTCTATGTGCCTGCCGGAACCGCCGACCCATTTTCCATTAATATAATTTTCTGTTCTAAATAGGGTAGGGTCTTTAAGATTTATCATGATAATTGTTTCTCTACAAATAGTATTATGGAAAGCTTAGCTTAAAACTCGATCTAGGGAACGAATCAAT
>CALKDE010000415.1 GCA_938082955.1 uncultured Pseudomonadales bacterium | reverse complement strand
GAAAGGCTCAAAATATTGAAACAGACTCAGGTCGCTAAATGTCAGCGATGTCACGACCAGCAGCGCGAGTATCCCGTATTTGATAGTCAGCGCCTTATCATGAATCGCCTGAGGCACTTCAAGCTGCCACTTCTTCGGCATGATACGAGTAATAAAGTCTTGTAATGCCCCGAAAGGACATAGTGACGAACAAAACACCCTACCCCAGAACAATGTGGTAACAAGCGTAAAGACGACAATTAACAATAGCGGTAAGTCGTTCAAGAACAGAGACGGCCCTTGTTTTAATCCATTAGTGATATGCGACACCGAGAGAAAAGTGCCGTTATAGAACCCTAGATAGAACAGAGTATACGCGAGCGTTACCCAGCGAATTGTCGAACTCTTACGCAAGAATGCCGTCATCACCATCGCGAAAAGAAGTAACAGAGCAAGTACCTCCGTCAGCGGCGCACTGTTGATGAGGGTAGCTAATACACCCTCGTCTACTTCTTCGAAATCATCAAACTCGGGAAACGGATTCGCAGACTTAGGTAAAAACTCTGCCGGCAAAGCAGCTCCTGTCGCCAACGAAAATGGAACGGGTGGAACTTGATAATCGACCTGCGCGAGCTCCTCAACGGACTCAACCTGAAGACCTGTGTCATACAGCACGGTAAAGGGTTGGCTCAGATCAATGTCGCTAGACATGACAATCGCACCGGCAAACCTTACCTGACCCGCAATTTTTCCATGATCGGCACTGCCAACATAAACAAAGCGGCGACGCTCGATGTTATACACAGCGTCGCCCTGTGTTATAGCTAGGCGTTCCTGCCGAAAGGGCGTAGAAGCATTACCATCTATACCTACCAGTAACATGTTGCCATCTTCCACCCTGTTACTCGCTTCCCTCTCTGCCCGTGAATAGTCATCGGGGCCGACGAGTAGCTCACCTAACGCCTCATTCCCTATAAACGCGAGCGTAAGATTCAACTGAGTTAGATCTTCGAGCAGGATTGGAAATTCTTTGACGAAGCCAGACTCCTTCATCTCCCCCCAAGACTGCGCCTGCAAGATTTGCAACGCCACTTCACCGCTGTTCGCGTTAGCAACAAATTCGGAATCCGTCAGATAGTTCCGGGCAACCCTACGCGCTGCATTACGAATGCCCCGCGATGTAGCCCAACTGGTAATAGTGGCGCGAGATACACCATCGAGATCCCGACCAACGCGGAAGCCATCTGACACGGACATTCCTTCGAATTGATTGGGGAAGCGCTCAGAATTGATGAAATCGCCACGGATACTTTTATACGATTCCCGGTAGTACAGAACCTCTATTCCCGACAGTATTCCCTCGAGATCCATTCCAACCAACACTTCTATAGGCGCGCTGTAGCCGATCTCTTCCGGCGGATAGTCTGGCGTCTCGAATAAATAACCGATCAGTTCGCCCTGACCGCCCTGCTCTGCCGCGCCAAATGCTCTGTAGACAGGCGGATCACCCGCCTTCTCGGAAAAACTAGCAGCGTCAGGCATAACCTTCTTCAGCAGCGTAATGTCGGCATCGAGCAAGCCCGCCTGCGCCAGGGCAATAGCCGGGAGTAACACGAGAGTCGCGAAAAACGTGGATAGGCGAATCAGGGTGGCGAGTAATAATCTCAAAGTGCGGCACAACTGCATTATTATTATTTTCCTATTTTGAGTTCTTCTACTAGAGTACTTTTACTAGAGTGCTTCTACTAATCTAGTAAATACTGCATCTAAAACTGGAACCTCTGGAAAGCATAAAGTGCCTCAGGAAACTGCTCGGTATTTAATCAAATATTCGCCAACAGGTACATAACTTAGTGCACGCGGTGGCTACTGAACGCCGACTATGGATAGCGATAGGATCAATAAACGTTTAATCGTAGCCGCAGAAAGCCCAGGCAAAGTTTGATCATTTCGATCGAGCGTTGCGAATCATCAAGACTATCGAAGGCATGCACTCCCTGGGGATAACGAATAACACTCACCGGGCTATTGCGAGCCACTGCCTCCGCCTCAAAGTTATCAATGGATTCATTCAAACCTGAAAACTCATCCTTGCCCGCGCCAATAACCAATATAGGGGTATTTTCAGGAAAGTTTTCCATGCCCTCGTGGGGATTCGCAAAGCCCAATGTCTGCGCTATTTCTTTTATCATTACCGAACCCGCCGTGTCCAACATAAACCCGTATAGCAAAGCTGCACAGCGTACAGCACTGTCTTTGTGCAGAATATTGATTGCATTCGGCACGTTGCCCGAACAAGACCAAACGGCGATTCGTGCAGGGTCAATCTGCAACTCATCCGCCTTACAGCGCAGGAAATCCAGCAGTGTAAAGGCGTCATCTACAGGCTCGACATTGCTGTAAATTACCGCCGCCATGCCACTAGCGGCCAACAATTTTGCCCAGTCCCTATAGGCCTGAACCTGCATCTGCTTAATGCCTACCCGCTCTAAAAACGCTGAATCTGGATAACCCGTCACGAGCACTACCACCGGTACTGGCCTTTCAACCTGCTCTGGAAAATAAATATCGAAAACTCTCGCATCGTCAACATAGCTGATGCCCTCTCGCACATTGCCCGCATGGGGCAATTGGTAGACTACAGAATTGCTGAATAATGAATTTTCTGTGCTGGAGTCGCCCCTCATGTCGTGTTCCTCGAATAACGTATTCCCAAACAAAAAACCCCCACTCCAGCTGGAGCGAGGGTTTGCATATGTCTACCTGAGCAATGGCCTCATGCTATGCGCAAGCTGCTATCCAGGTCAATACCAAAACCCGCTTAAAGCCCCCTGTTGTACGACAACAAAACAGGGCAAATATTGAGCCGCACACCTCTATTCGCCCGCTAAACTGGGCGGCTGTACAAAAAATCGGCAAAATGTTGGAAAATGGCATAACCACGCTTCTTTGGGAGCTATTCACGCTCATTAAAAGGGAGATTTTCGTTTAACGGTCATACGTTCTGCAGCTGGAGCTAGTTAGATGGCCTAAGATGATACTTTTATTGGACTTTTCGCTCTCAGAATAATATTCTTCGCCCCAGCAGGGTTTATGGTGAGTCGCCTCGGCAATTCTAGGTGTGTTCGTATAAGCTCCATGTTTAATTTAAAGCCTGTTCAACAGGCACAATCGTTCTACTTCTATATTAAGGGGAAAAGTAAATGACAAGACGACCCACAATGGCCAAACGGGTTCTCCCGACAGCCATCGCGCTTGCACTGCTAGCGCCTGCGGCCTACACGCCTATGGTGTTTGCACAAGATGACAGTGATGCACAACTCGAAGAGATTGTCGTAACGGGAGCACGAGGTAGACCAAGAACGGTCTCCGACTCTCCAGTACCTATCGACGTATTTACCTCGGAAGATCTCAGAGCTGTTTCTTATACTGATACCAACGACATTCTTAAGACATTGGTGCCGTCCTTCAACCTTGGAAGACAGCCCATCTCTGACGGATCATCGTTTATCCGGCCCGCCGAACTTCGCGGCCTGCCCACAGATAAAACTCTCGTGCTGGTTAACTCCAAGCGCCGCCACCGTTCCGCGCTAGTATCCATCGGCGGCTCTGGTACTCAGGGACCCGATATATCTACCATTCCATCCATTGCATTGAAAAACATCGAAGTGCTACGTGATGGTGCTTCGGCACAGTATGGCTCTGACGCCATCGCCGGTGTAATTAACTTCATTCTCAAAGATGCCGACGATGGATTCAGCCTTTCTATCGATAGCGGTGAATTCAGCGAAGGTGACGGTGCCCAGACTACGGTGCAGGCCAATCTCGGCTTGCCTCTAGGGGAAAGTGGATTTATTAATATGTCCGCTGAAATTTCTGAGGCGGATGCTACTTCTCGATCAGAGCAATACTGTGAAAGTTGGTTTTGTGCCGATCCAAACGGTGCCCACCCGTACAATATTAGATCTGGACAGAACGGTGGAGATGCCGCCTTCTTGGCAGGTTTACCCAGCGCCAATATAGGCCAAGATGATGTGGTCAACCCATGGGGTCAACCGAATCAGGAAGCTGCGCGCTTTTTCTTCAATGCCGGCTATCAAATTGATGCTGACACTGAGGCCTATGCCTTCGGCAACATCTCGGAGAGCGAATCCGATGGCGGTTTCTTCTATCGCTACCCTGGTAATGGAACCATAGAGGACCTGAGAGAGGCCGATGGCGGTATCTACAACCCGCTAGAGAAATATCCCGGTGGTTTCACGCCAAGATTCTTTGGTGAGGTATCCGACTTTTCCTTATTGGGAGGAATTCGAGGTTCCTTCGATAACGGTCTCAACTACGACTTCAGTGGAAGAACCGGTGAGAGTGAGATCAGATATACTCTGGCTAACACCATTAACCCTTCACAGGGACGCGCTTCCCAGCAGTCCTTTAAGCCTGGGGATTTAATTAACTCTGAAACTCAATTCCAAGCCGATTTCAACTATGAGTTTGAATCAGACTTCGCCAGTCCCATACTGCTCGCCTTCGGCGCCAGCTACATGGACGAGTCTTACGAAGTAGTGCAAGGGGAACTAAATTCCTATGTGGCAGGCCCACACGCGACGCCGGATCCGTTCGGCCTTTGTAACGCTGATATGACTGCTTCCACGGCTGGAATGAATGTAATCGCTGGAGGCTCGACTCTGGATTGCGCCAACTCAGGTGACCCTGTGTATCAGGTAGTGGGAGTGGGCTCGAATGGATTTCCAGGATTCTCGCCACAGTTCTCTGAAAAGTATGAGCGTAGCTCAACTGCGCTTTTCGCTGACGTCAGTGCGGACATAACCGATAACCTCTTCTTGCAAGGTGCGCTTCGTTACGAGGACTACAGCGACTTCGACGCTGAGACCGTTGTTAAGGTCGCAGGCCTCTATCGATTCACGGATAATTTTGCAATTCGCGGCTCCATCGGTACCGGTTTCCGTGCACCGACACCGGGACAGCAGGGAACGATCAATGTATCGACTCGACTGCCCAATGGTTTTCCGGTTGCGACAGGTCTATTCCCTGCCGGTGGTCCAGTGGCTCAAGCACTAGGCGCAACTCCGCTTACGCCTGAGACATCCACTAACTACACTATTGGTTTTACGGCTAATATAGCTGAGCTAGATCTGACTGTGGACTTCTATCGAATCAATCTCGATGACGCTACTTATGCGATATCGACGCGAGACGTGTCCACTGATCCTACTTCTGGCGACGCCTACCAAAACTTCCTGCTGTTGGATAATGCCGGCGTTGCCGGCGCTAATTCCATTGGTGGTGTTTTGTATTTCACCAACGGCTTTGACGTTTCAAGCGAGGGTGTCGACATTGTTGCCTCCTATCCGCTTAACTGGGATTCCGCTGGCTCCACCAACTTGTCTATGGCGCTAAGCTATAACAAGAAGGCTTTTGAATCTGATCCGAGCGCTTTCCGAAATGAAGAGGCTCAGTTTGATTTTGTAAACTACAATCCAAACTGGCGTGGCGTCTTCACGGCTGCACACGATATCAACGATCTGAGATTAACCGCGAGAGCGAGCTACTGGGGTGAGCATGAGAATGCAAACTCAGGTACTTCCCGTCGGCAAGTTCAGGATCCTACCTGGTTCGTCGATCTCGAAGCTCAGTATCAGATCAACGATACCTTCAGGATAGCCGCTGGTGGTCGTAATGTATTCGATGAGTACCCTGCGAAGGGCAATGTCGGCGATACTTGCTGTGGACGTCTTTATGAGTCTGGCACTGTTGTAGACTGGAACGGTTCGTATTGGTTTGCTCGTCTAACTGCTGATTTCTAAATCGGCAATTAGTACTACCCTCTCTTGAGTTAGAGAGAGTAAAATAATGAAAAGGGCGGTAAGCGATTACCGCCCTTTTTTTATGCGGCATTAAAGCAAGACATAGATTTAAATGATTTAGGACTCGCCCTTTTAGATACTTGCGGCCTTAAGTGGATCAGCATGGCCTACCGTCCTTTTCTATTCCCTCTTCCCTTTTTAGATGTACGGTTTAACTATGACTACTATTACAATTTACACCTCAACCTACTGCGCCTACTGCACTGCCGCGAAAAACCTCCTAGCCAGCAGAGACTACGAGTTCGAGGAAATTAATATGCAAGGTAATCAGGAGCTCATGCTTGAGGTCATGCAAAAATCCGGGCAGCGCACCGTTCC
>CALKDE010000414.1 GCA_938082955.1 uncultured Pseudomonadales bacterium | reverse complement strand
CACCATTGACATTAGGTTTATCAAAGGTTGACCTTTCTCCTAAATTAGTAGCATGACCACGATGAGAAATTCATTTTAAGCTGCTCTCTCAGCAAACCCCGCTGGGGGGTAAATAACCCAATGAGCTGTGTGGTCGCACGTTGTTGTAATGCTCTCTCCATTTATTGATTTTCCATCCAGCTTTATCAAGCGATCTGATCCAATATTAGTTCAAAAACTTGGTTCTTAATTTCCCATTCAGGCATTCGACGAAGGCATTTTGTGTGGGTTTCCCAGGTGACTAAAACTCAGTTTTACACCTGCTTCTTTGTTCCAGAAAAACATTCCCTTGCTCGTGTACTTGAGACTAGGGGGCACTAACAACTCTAATTACTTCAAGGATTGGGCATAAGTTGTTAAATTGTTAGTGTCCCCAATTACCCCAATTACCGAGAACTCGCCTTTCTCTATTGATAGCTTCAATGCTTAGAAGCGCTCAATTCGATAAGGCGAAAGCTGCTCGAGCCGCACACCTTCCAATATTTCTTGACTCGCCAACTCTCCAATAATGGGAGCAAGAGTTACGCCGCTGTGAGTTGCAGCGACATAGATGCCCGGCGCCCCCGCAGGTTGGCCCAATACAGGGAGCCCATCTTTCGGTAGAGGTCTCCAGCCAATGCCAACTGATTCGGCTTCTGCGTTACCTAACTGAGGTAAATAATCTTGCGCGATAGCCAATACTCTACGCGCATGCTCGGCAGCCAAACTCGGATCAGGATATTGATTGGGTTTGCCCTGAAGGTAACCGCCGTGTTGACTAGTTTGCGGTGGGCCGGCTTTCTCACCAACAATAACGCGGCCATCTAACAGTTGGTGTATGTGGGTTTTATTGGTATATACCACTGCATTCAAAATTTGAGGCATGGGCTTAGTGGTAACGAGTATACCCGGAGTCGCTGGCAACATTGGCTCCTGATTTACGCCGGCCATCTTCAAAATTGAGTTGGTGTCTATGCCAGTGGCGAGTACGACTTTGTCGACTTCTAGCGTGTCATTTTGAGTGGCTACTCTCACTTTATTACCGATACTTTGCACGGCGCTAACCTCGGCGGGATATTGCACCACCCCACCATTGCGAACAACCGCTGCTAACAAAACTTCGGTCATCGCTTTTGGGTTCACTGCGCCTTCCCCAACAGCATAGGCAATTCGGGCATTCTCATCGACCTGAAGATTCGCCTCAATGGAGGAGAGATCTTGTTTGCCAATGATTCGAGTCTGGCTGCCACTTGCACGTATGCGACTTACCCCGGAAACCAATTCCTGCTGTCGGTCATCTTCGGCATACCATTCAAGGCTGCCGCCCCAATGCACAGGTAATGCCAGTTCGCGTTGAAGTCGATGATAGGCTAGTAGCGATTCACTCCTTAACTCAAAGTAACTATGGGGACTATCAAAGTAAGTTGCATTGAGCCATGCGAAGCTATTTCCAGAGGCTTGAACAGCGGGCTTACTCTTTTCTAAAACGACTACATCACCACCTTGCTTGGAGAGATAGTAAGCAATACTTGCACCTACTATGCCTGCGCCGACGACCGCGACTTTAGGCACCTTTTGCGCATAGGCGAGTTTGTGCGACAAGCCAAATCCAGCTGCAACAGACATGGCCTTAATAAGTTTTCTGCGCTTCATTACATTTACCTACTTTCTTTAATCTAATTGTTATTTGTTAGCTAGCCATATTCTTGGCACTCAGCTTTTTAGATAGAGTATAAGTAGGATAAAAGCTATCTCCATCCAAGTCTATGCCCCCATTTGCATGAAATAGTATCTTGCTTCCCCCGAAAACCTCGTAAATCTCCCTGCATTTCCACACTATTGACTACCCTAGCCGATGTTCGACCTGCAAATTCGCGCAAGTTTGTGACGGACAAGGGGACACTAACAAGATAACAACTTAACAGATCGAGGAGGCTTCTTAATTACAGTAATCGAATACTATGGGTTCGACTTAAGTTGTTAAATTGTTAGTGTCCCTACTTACCAATTGTTAGTGTCCCTACTTACTTCGTGCACAGTTACAGGCGCAGTTTGAGGGGCTGTAATTATCGGCCGAAGCTTGTCTTCTGAGATTTGGGGTTTTTAACCTGCCCTCAAACCTTCTACAATGCTTCGTATGAATAAAAAATACGCTATACATAAAGACTTTGCCAAGATGCCGGCGGTGACCATCGCTTTCAAGCCCTGGATTCTGTTCCTGATTAATGTGATGTTCAGGATACAGTGTTACTTCGTCCGCCGTTCTCTCAATGTCGCTGTGCAGGATCATCATATTGCGCGGCCGGATGGGACGAAAATGCTTGTGTTCACCATGACGCCGCCAGGTCTGCAGGAGCCCGCACCGACACTAATCTATTACCACGGGGGAGCATTTGCGATTACTTATGCAGGTTTGCATATTACCAATTGCCAGCGTTATGCAGTGAAGGCAGGTTGCAAGATTGTGTTTGTCGATTACCTGCTTGCGCCGAAGCATCCCTTTCCTGCCGGCTTCGACGATTGTTATCTGGCGCTGCAATGGGTTACGGAAAATGCGTCGACTCTGGGCGTCGATGTCAGCCGTATCGCTGTTGGAGGCGACAGTGCTGGCGGAGCAATGTCGGCGGGCGTTGCGCAAAAGGTGCGGGACGAAATACCAGGAACACTGTGCGCGCAGATGCTTGTCTATCCGGTCACGGACAATACCTGTTCTACCACATCAGCTACTAATTTTGTCGATGTGCCCCTGTTTAACGCGCGCTCCAATCGCAACATGTGGGAGATGTACCTGCATGGTGATTCCAGCGAGGAGGCGCCGTCTTATGCAGCTCCGGGTTTCGGAAAGGTGGAGGGCTTGCCACTGAGCTATGTGGAAACCGCTGAATTTGACCCGCTGCGTGATGAAGGGCTAGCTTACGCTGCAAGGCTTCAGGAGGCAGGGACTGACGTGGTACTAAATGAAACGAAGGGCACAGTGCATGGCTATGATGCTATGGACGGCAGTGCACTCTCGCAGGCAGGCATACAAAACCGGGTCGATTTTTTGAAAAGAGCCTTCGGTTGAATTGCCTTTCAGGCTAGCGGGGAGCCGATGACTGCTTTAGCCATTGTGTTGTCCGCAGCGGAACTAGCGCTGCAATTATTTTCCAATTCCTGCTTGCTCAATTTTAGTGCCTTTAACTTTCACAGTTGATCTTGAACTGCCCGACCGACAACGTGCCAACAGATAGGAATTAATAGAGCCGCAGTTAAGCAATATCTTGCAAAGAAGAATACCTGTGTCTAGGCTGTTCTCTGCTCAAAACCTCGGACAATGCCATCAAACTATTTAAATTGTGACTCGATCTGAAGTCATCCACATAGGGCAACATGGCCTTTATTCCTTTTGCCTTCGGCTCAAATTTCTCATAGCGCAGCAAGGGATTTAGCCAGATCAATCGACGCGTGGATTTACTCAGCCTATCCATCTGCTGAGCAAGATCATCAGCGTTATCACGGTCCAATCCATCAGATATTATAAGTGTTATGGCTCCCTGCCCCAAAACGCGACGAGACCAGCGATTATTAAATTCCTTTAGGCAGGCACCGATGCGAGTGCCACCAGACCAGTCATCTACCGACTCTGCGACACTATCGAGCGCAACATCCACGTCACGATGGCGCAGGTGCCGCGTTATATTAGTCAGGCGAGTACCGAACACAAAAGCCTGTATGCGGTCACGATCATTGGTTATCCCGTGCATGAAATGGAGAAACATGCGCGAATAACGACTCATGGAGCCCGATATATCACATAGAATAAGTAAGGGTGGGTGACGCTGTTGCACTTTTTTGAATTTTAGCTCTATCGAATCCGAGGAACGCAGGGAGGCACGTAAGCTGGCTCGCATGTCGACTTGGCTGCCCTGCAAGCTACTTTGAAACCGGCGTGTAGGCACTTTCATAATCGGCAATCTCAATCGAGCGATAGCTAACTTGGCCTGATTAAGCTCTTCCACAGACATGTCTTCGAAGTCCATGTCCTGAAGCACTTCCTTGGACGAATAGGTGAAAGAAGCATCAAATTCGATTTCTTCATCATCCTGAGGACTGCTTGCAGCCAAATTGGACGAGCCGGTGGCGTCAGCGAGACGACGAGTCATCTCCTCCAACTCCTCTTCCCGGTCGACTTTTATAGTGGGCAACATGGCGCTCATCATTCTTTCCATCATGCGCGGGTTACGCCAGAAGATATGAAAAGCCTGATCGAATAGCGCTCGCTGATCTTCACGATTTACAAACAGCGCAAACATGCACCAGTAAAAATCCTGCCGCTGACCTACACCGAGTGTTTTTACTGCAGTAATTGCATCTAGTACTTTTCCGGGACCTACCGGAATTCCAGCGCCTCTCACGAGGCGAGCGAAATAAAGGATGTTCTCTGCCATCCTGCCTTCGGTATCGATGACTGCCGTGGCTGGCATCAGCCACTCATGGCTTCGAGGTTGGACACCTCGGACTTGACCTGCTCCAGCAATTTCGCCGCCTCGCTGCCACGAATCTTGGCGATATCGTCCTGATACTTGAGCAGTGCTCCCAGGGTGTTATCGATGGCGTCACCATCGAGGGCAACTGTATCCAGCTGTGTGAGTGCGTCCGCCCAATCCAGAGTTTCAGCTACCCCAGGAAGCTTGAAAAGGTCTTCCTGTCTCAGACGTTGAACAAATGCCACCAGTTGCGAACTCAATTGCTTGGCAATGCCCGGTAACCTCGCAGCAACAATCTGCAATTCCCTTTCTGCTGTGGGGTAATCGATCCAGTGATAGAGACAGCGTCGCTTTAGCGCATCATGAATTTCCCTGGTGCGATTCGAGGTGATAATTACGATTGGTGGTTGTTCCGCTTTGATAGTGCCGATCTCCGGGATACTGACTTGATAGTCAGACAGTATCTCCAATAAATAGGCTTCGAAAGGTTCGTCTGTTCTATCCAGCTCATCGATCAATAGTACCGGCGGACCTTTCTCGTCAGTTCGCAATGCTTGCAGCAAAGGTCGTTCGATTAAAAATTCTTCAGAAAACACATCGGTTGATAAATCCTTCCTATCAATTTCTCCGGCCGCTTCTGCCAGCCGAATCTCGATCATCTGGCGGGAATAATTCCACTCATACACTGCCGAAGATACATCTAGGCCTTCATAACACTGCAATCGAACCAGGCGACGATCGAGGGCCTGAGCCAGCACCTTGGCGATCTCGGTCTTACCGACACCTGCTTCCCCTTCGAGAAATAGTGGCCTTTCCATCTTTAAGGCAAGAAACAGTGTCGTCGCCAAAGAACGGTCGGCGACATAGTTTCCCTGACTCAGCAGGCTGAGCGTGTCTTCGATAGTCTCTGGTATGGCCGTGCTCATTAGTGTAATGGCCTCTAAATATCAGTGCTTGTTAAGTGCAGGCATCCACCGCACGTTTGGTCATCACTTTCACCAGATGGGCGCGGTATTCGGCGCTGGCATGAATATCTGCATTCATTTGATCCTCCGGTACATCGACGCCAACACAGGCTGCGCTGGAAAACTCACCTTTTAAAGCTTCTTCCAGCTGCTTGCCCCTATGAACGCAGGGAGTGGCCCCCGTTACCGCGACTCGAATGCCGTCATCGGTCTTGGCCACACACACGCCGACGATCGCGTAACGTGACGCCGGGTTTTCAAACTTCATGTAGGCCGCTGCTGTTGGCTTTGGAAAGCTAACACTTGTTATAAGTTCATCGTCTGCCAGTGCGGTTTCAAACATGCCTGTGAAAAAATCGTCCCCAGCAATCTCTCGCTTGTTTGTTTTCACAGTCGCGCCGAGCGCAAGAACAGCCGCAGGATAGTCGGCCGCAGGATCGTTGTTGGCGATTGAACCTCCTATCGTACCGCGATTGCGAACTGCAGGATCACCAATATTTCCAGCTAGCTTCGCCAGCATAGGAATCATCGTCTGAACATCTCCGGAGGCAGCGACTGCGGCATGAGTAGTCATCGCCCCGATATTTATACTATCGCCTTCTACGGTAATGCCTACCAGTTCGGCAATACCGCCCAGATCGATAATATCGCTGGGCGCAGCCAATCGATGCTTCATCGTCGGCAACATGGTCTGTCCACCGGCAACAAATTTTCCGTCTTCAGCCTTGTTCATGGCCTCGACAGCCCCATCGACGGAGGCAGATTTATGATATGAAAATTCGTACATGTTTCTCTCCTTTCCTCTGTTTAGCCTAAAGCAGCAGTCTGAGCTGCTCGCCAAACATTTTCCGGCGTTGCAGGCATATCGATATGTTTAATACCAAGGGCGTTTGATATAGCGTTGATGACCGCAGGCGGTGCACCGATGGCGCCAGCCTCTCCACACCCTTTCACACCCAGTGGATTATGCGGTGGATTGGTGGGTGCATAGTCGACATCGAAGCTTGGCACATTGTCTGCTCGCGGCATGGCGTAATCCATATATGAAGCAGTGATCAGCTGTCCTTCACTGTCGTAGCGGCATCCTTCCAACAACGCCTGACCGACACCGTGAACAATACCCCCATGAACCTGTCCTTCGACGATCATGGGATTGACCAACTTTCCGAAATCATCGACGGCAGTGTATTTTACAATTTCGACCACGCCAGTTTCTGGATCGACTTCCACCTCACAAATATGAGTGCCAGCAGGAAAGGAAAAATTCAATGGATCGAAGAAAGCGTTCTCATCGAATCCCGGTTCCAATCCTTCGGGATAACTGTGAGGCACGTAAGCGGTAAAAGCGACTTCGGCTATATTCATGGCCTTGTCTGTGCCCGCTACTGAGAAGTTTCCATCGGCAAATTCAATATCACCCTCGGCTGCTTCCAAGGCATGGGCGGCAATCTTTTTGCCCTTGGCAATTAATTTCTCACAGGCCTTGGCAATAGCGACACCACCTACCGCAAGAGAGCGAGAACCGTAAGTGCCCATGCCGAATTGTGTCTTTGCCGTGTCGCCGTGAATTACTTCAATGTTTTCGAAGGGAACTCCAAGCTGCTCGGTAACCAACTGAGCAAAAGTTGTTTCATGCCCCTGACCGTGGGAATGGGCACCAGTAAAAACCTGTACATTGCCGGTCGGGTTAAAACGTACCTGGGCGCTTTCCCACAAGCCAACTCCTGCGCCTAACTGACCAACTGCAGCAGATGGCGCGATGCCACATGCTTCCACGTAAGAAGACAGTCCAATGCCCCGGCGTTTACCTCGGGTCCGTGCTTCGTCAGCTCGGGCACTGAAACTATCGTAGTCAGCCATCGCCATCGCCTTATCCAAAGCCGCTTCATAATCACCACTGTCATAACACTGCACCACGGGCGTCTGATAGGGGAAGGCATCTACGGGAATAAAGTTTCGTCGTCGAATTTCAGCGGGATCCAGACCCATGTCGGCAGCTGCCACATCTACCAGGCGTTCCACTAGATAGGTTGCTTCCGGTCGACCAGCTCCGCGGCAGGCATCTACCGGAGCGGTATTGGTAAATACCGCTTTAACTTCCGAATAAATCAGCGGCGTAGTGTACTGTCCTGCCAACAGAAAAGCGTACAAATAGCTTGGCACCATGGTTGCAAATGTAGACAAATAAGCACCCAGATTTGCCTGAGTCATAACGCGCATAGCAAGAAATTTGCCATTTTCATCCATTGCCATTTCTGCGGTAGCAACGTGATCGCGGCCATGAGCGTCGGAGAGAAATGCTTCGGTGCGATCTGAAGTCCATTTCACCGGTCGCTTCACCTTGCGGCAGGCCCAACCGACAACCAATTCCTCGGCGTAAACAAAGATTTTCGCGCCGAAGCCGCCGCCTACATCTGGACCAACAACTCGTAATTTGTGTTCTGGTGCTAGGTTATTAAATGCAGATAGCACCAGTCGATGCACATGAGGATTCTGGGTCGTTAGGTGAAGAGTGATTTCTTCCGTACCTTCGTTGTACTCACCCAAGGCTGCTCGTGGCTCCATCGGATTGGTCACCATACGATTGTTAACCAGATCCAGCGTCGATATTTTGTGTGCCGAGGCAAATGCGGCCTCGACTGCATCTTTCTCGCCGAAGGGCCAGTTAAAGCACATATTATTTGGCGCTACTTCGTGTATCTGCTGCTGACCTTCATCCGCAGCACTGCCGGTGTCTGTTACCGCAGGCAATACGCCATAATCAATATCGACTTTTTCTGCTGCATCTCTGGCCTGAGCCAAAGTCTCGGCGATGACGATGGCAACATGATCACCAACATAATTTACTTTGCCCTGGGCGAGAGCGGGATGCGCAGGTGCACGATGGGGTTCGCCATCATCACTGGTAACCGTCACACCACAGATTAAGGGTCCTATTCCATCGGCGGCAAGATCGTCACCAGTAAGCACCGCAACTACTCCAGTTGAAGCCATCGCTTCGCCGGTGTCGATACTATTAATAGTGGCATGAGCGTGGGGTGATCGAACAAAATAGGCATGGGTCTGTGCCGCGACGTTTATGTCGTCGGTATAGTTACCCTTACCTATTAAAAATCGCTTGTCTTCTTTGCGGCGCACGCTTGCGCCAATTCCATTCTCCACCATAATTATTCCCCCATCGCTTTAGCGCCAGCCTTAACTGACTTAACGATATTGTGATAACCGGTGCAGCGACAAATATTCCCCTCGAGTTCTTTGCGCACGGTCGCTTCATTCAGATCATTGCCATTGCGATTAACGATATCCAGAGCGGTCATCACCATCCCTGGAGTACAGAAGCCACATTGTAAACCGTGGTTGTCCATAAAGGCCTGTTGCATTGGATGCATGCTGCCATCTGTAGCGAGACCTTCGATGGTGGTTACATCGCAACCATCTGCCATCACGGCAAGCATGGTGCAGGATTTAACTGATTTGCCATTCACATGTACGACACATGCACCGCACTGGCTGGTATCACAGCCCACGTGGGTACCAGTAAGACGTAAGCTCTCTCGAAGAAACTGCACCAGCAGTGTCCGAGGTTCCACTTCTCCGGAAACGGCGTTTCCATTTACGTTCATTGCTACAGCTGGCATGTAAATCCTCCCAATGATTAGGGCACCGCTAAGCAGATATTTGCTATCTGATAGTTCTAACGAAGGTTAGCCGGTCTCTTCACCACACCAACGCTCTAGTGCTTTTCTTGTTATCGCTCTTTTCCAAGAGACGGCCTGACAGTGTCAAAGATTGCCGCTCGCAGGTCAAGCCCGCAGGCCAGTCTCGAATTGTATTTTTTGCAGAACACCCTCTAGGCCATGAATGTAACTGAAAGAACCGCAATTATGGCTAATCCGGCGACTAAAACCCAAGTCGGTATTGCCATTTTATCATCGCCGCCTGATTGCCCGTTTCCCGCAGGCTCTGAGCCGGAGTCATCCGGTTGCTCATCACTTACCAGACTAATGAATTTGCTGAAGAATTCATCGGCCATTTTTTGCGCAGTACCATCGATCAGGCGTGAGCCCAATTGCGCCAATTTACCGCCCACGTTGGCCTTGGCATGGTAAGCGAGTATAGTGTGTTCGCCATCTTCAAGCAGTGTCACGGCACAGCTACCGTTAGCAAAACCAGCAGCGCCGCCTTGACCCTGTCCGTTAATCATATAGCTATTGGGCGCATCGATATCACTGAGCGAAACATCGAATTTGAATTTTGCTTTAACCGGTCCTACTTTGACAGTTATCTGAGCATTGAAGCTGGTGTCGCTGGTCGCTTCCAAGGCATCACAACCGGGAATAGATGCCTTCAATGTTTCAGTATCGTTTAATGCCGCCCAGACCTTCTCGCGGCTCGCTGCAATTGGGCGCTCTACTTTCATTTCCATAACAGTTCGTTCCAAACTATATTCGTTTCGGTTTTTTCAGTTGTATTGTAACTGTTAAGAACCCTGACTTTGTTTTTAATATTCAGACGGTCTTAGTAATTGCTCATTCTTACTGTACAAGTTTGACCTATTTTTCCCTGGCCAATTTGTTTTCTAGCCCATGTCTTTCCTAATTGGGATCCGCCCCTTCAGTAAGATGACTAATCAGCAAAGCGAAGAAATTCTGCAGCCCAACCGACAATTGCAGAGGCAAGGCAATAATGAACATTTCATCGGCAGACCCCATAACGTTGAATGCCGCAAGCAGGCATAGAATAATTACCACAGCAGCTATAGCTGTAATGGTCAATTGAAGAGGCGCCCTGCGCGTGCCTTTTCAATTCCAATAACTTGTAGATATATTGACAAACATTATCGTGCCGATTGCCCCGCTGGACAGTCGCCACAGTGTTTCCTCTGGAAAATAGAACCCAGTAGGTACGGCAAAAAACTAAGCAGTAACGCACTTATGCTGGCCCGCAATATGACCATGAAATTTCGAATTTCAGTACGGTCCCAGTCTCTACGACGCCCAAGAGCCGAGACTATGCCTGTGAAGCCGATCAGCCCGATAGCGATCTCCGCGATTGTCTGCAGTATTTTCTGATGTTCCATAGATACAATATAACCCAGTACGTTGCTGATGGCCTTACTCATTATTAATTAGGTATTGCGGCATTAGTCTCTGCTTCGATTTAGGATGGCTTCGTGATAGTTTAGCGGGGACTCCGAGCCCATATTCCCAGCCTCTATAGGGATGATTCAATGGGGAACTAGCGGAGATAGCGATAAGGAAGGATCACGGGAAAGAACCACGGAGTAAGTACGATGCAGAAATTTGGAATTGGCCAGCCGGCAACGCGATTCGAAGATGAGCGACTGACAACCGGTAAAGGCAATTACATCGATGATGTGAATGTGAAACAACAGACCTATGCTTGCTTTGTTCGATCTCCCCATGCACACGCCAAAATCAATTCAATAGATACTGCCGCGGCGTGTGAATTGCCTGGAGTACTCGCTGTTTATACCGCTGCAGATCTGGAAGCCGAGAGCATTGGTCACGTGCCCTGTTTGGCACCGGTAGAAAACCACGATGGTTCAAATTCTATTAGTCCACCTCGCCCAGCTCTGGCTCAAGGTCGAGTTCGCCATGTAGGGGATGCGGTGGCTGTAGTGATCGGCGAAACACCGACACAGGCGCGAGACGCTGCCGAGCAAGTATGGGTGGATTACGAGATGCTGCCAGCGGTAGTAGAAACGGATCGTGCGCTCGATGCGCAAGCACAAGTTTGGGACGAGGCCAGTAATAATCGCTGCTTCGATTGGGAAACCGGAGATGCAGCGGCCGTTGACACGATTCTCGGAAAAGCTGCCCATAGGGTGCAGCTCAAGCTAATCAATAATCGAGTAGTTCCCACCCCCATGGAGCCTCGCGGCGCAATCGCTTCTATTGAAGCAGAAACTGGCAGGTTGGTCTTGCACGTATCCTGTCAGGGCGTGCATATTATGCGCAGGATTCTCGCCACCGCGATCTTTAAGGTTCCCGAAAAAGACATACACGTAATCTGTGACGACGTGGGCGGTGGTTTCGGGATGAAGATTTTCGTCTTCCCTGAATACGTAGCTGCACTTTTCGCAGCTCGTAAGTTACAACGTCCAGTGAAATGGATATCCGAGAGAAACGAAGCCTTTGTTAGTGACAGCCATGGTCGCGATCATGTCAGCAATCTTGAACTGGCTCTGGGCGAAGACGCATCTATACTCGCTCTTAAAGTAAGTACTGTTGCCAACCTTGGCGCCTATCTTTCCAACTTCGCACCATTTGTCGCAACAGCCGCTGGTGTGCCGATGTTGGTAGGTTGTTATGACGTTCCTGTTGTTCATGTGAAAGTCCAGGGAGTCTTTACCAACACTGTACCCGTGGACGCCTATCGCGGTGCAGGTCGGCCCGAAGCGATATATGCCATAGAAAGATTGCTAGATGCAGCAGCGTATGACTTGGGAATTTCCCCAGCTGAAATTCGCCGTAGAAATTTTATTCCTCCCAATGCAATGCCATTCGAAACGGTATTGGGCTCAGTTTATGACTCAGGTGAATTTGCCAGGAATCTGGAAGATGCTTTGCAAATATCACGCTGGGAAGATTTTGAAGCCAGACGCGAAGCAGCAAAGGCCAAAGGGAAATTGCGCGGGATCGGCCTCGCCAGCTACATTGAAAAATGTGCCGGCGGTTCTCCCGAAGAAGCTCGACTGGAAGTTTCATCTGACGGCCATGTGACTCTCTATATTGGAACCCAGTCAAATGGGCAGGGTCACGAAACTGCTTTCCGACAAATTATTTCTGAGCGGCTTGGCATCAGCTTCGAGGAAATCAGTATCGTTCAAGGTGACAGCGATAGAATTGAAACAGGTGGCGGCACCATGGGTTCTCGTTCTGTGCCGGTGGGTGGATCAGCTATTTCTGCCACCGCTGCGATACTCATAGAGAAAGCAAAACTCAAAGCCGCCGAAATGTTAGAGACGGCGATTGATGATATCGAATTTGAAAATGGTGAATTTAAGATCGTCGGTACAGACAGAAGTGAATCTTTCAAGTCCGTAGCTCAGGCGGCTGCGCCTGCTGACGGTAGCGCCAGTTTCGACGAGAAAGAAAGCTTCGCCCCGTCAGAGGCGACCTATCCCAACGGCACACATGTCTGTGAACTGGAAATCGATGAAGCCACGGGGACTATCGAAGTTGTTGATTACACCGTGGTGGATGATTTTGGTAAGACCATAAATCCTCTGTTGCTGGAAGGACAGGTACATGGAGGTATAGCTCAGGGTTTGGGACAGGCCTTGTTGGAAAATTGCGCCTATGATGCGGAATCGGGTCAGCTGATAGCCGCCACTTTCATGGACTATACGATGCCGCGAGCCAGCAATTTTCCCGAGATTCGATTCAAGCGAAACGAAGTACCCTGTCTAACTAACCCTCTGGGAATAAAAGGCGCGGGAGAGGCGGGTGCTATTGGTGCACCACCGGCAATCATCAATGCCGTAGTCAATGCCTTGAAAGATTATGGAGTACGGCATGTTGATATGCCGGTAACTTCTACCAAACTCTGGCAGTTAATGCAGTCTTCTGCTTAGATGACTAACTCCCTTGACGGAGAGAAACATAAAAACAAAGTAACTCTGAGATCCTCAATAAGTTGATGGACTTTGGCTGCAACGCCAGTATGGAGGCTGAATCCAGCCAACTTGGCCACACGGTCAGAACCCTATGGCGGCATACCTATATATTAGGCTGGGCGCTTTTCTATTTCTTTTGATCTAAAACCCATTAAATAAAATAGTAGCAATACTAGAACCAATACTAGCGGATAAAGAACAACAAGCAATACCAAGGCGAAGAACATTAATGCAATCAGTGAATTTTTGACATCACCAATTTCAAAAAAATCAAGATCAACAGTGAGAGTTAACACTTCTGTCATCAAAGCTAATGAAGCGATAAAGTTAACTAAGAGCGATTGTTCATATCGATCACCTTCGGCCATAGCATCATATCTTCCACTCAAATCGAGCGCTCTGCCGGCAGCCCAATTATCGAAGTTTTCAGTGAGAACTCTTAGACCTTTGTTCCAGCGTCCTAAAAATTTGGCGAGATTGGCATTCCTAAGCCATAGGGTTACCAATGCATTGAGAGCTCGTTCTGATTCAGTGTTCATTACTCCCTCTGTAAATGGTACTAGATTGATTAGCGGTATCGGACAATTTGTCGATGGTACTTGCGCTTAAATTCTCGGTCACTCGAAATACACCGCATTGCGTCCTCCTACTACAATGTCGAAATTAAGGCCGCTGTCTACATCGATCTTTGGTGTTTCATAGGGCTTGCCAATGTTTCGCTCAAAGTCGTCTCCCATTAGAATTGCCATAGGGTCGGAGGCGTTATTGGGTTCGTCAGGGAAATACAATTGAGTAATCAAGCGAGAGCCGCCGCCACTAACAGAAATGTGAATGTGTTTAGGGCGCCATCTACCGATGTCAGGTCTAGCCAGATAGGCACCCGGGCTTATAGTCCAAAACGTATAGTTGCCTTCGCTATCAGTGAATACACGGCCGGTACCGAGGAAGTGCTCATCGAGGGGTATGTTTGAGTGATCTTCAATATGGCGATAGCGCCCAAAGTGGTTAGCGTTCCAAATTTCCAGCATAGCATTGCTTATAGGAGTGCCGCGTTCATTTTGCAATTTTCCACTGACTTCAATTGCTACGCCTTCAGCGCGCGGCAGGTCTGGTGCAATGCGCGTTAAATCCCAGTCATTTTGTCGGGACAGGCCACGCTGCGGAACGTAGGGCGCGAAGCTCTCGCGAGCAATTTCGGGGATCAATCTCAGTCTGTTGCGAGGTGTTCTCTGATCTGAGGTGTTGTCTGTTGGGCCAATTTTCAGCTGCCTGCCTGTGTTGGACATAATTCTATTCTCCTTCTCTTATGAGATCGTCGAAAAAGGGAATCTCGTTTTCCCCTGCCATAACGATGTCGATAGTGTAAATTTTGGAGCCGCAATCGGCCTCGCCCTCATGACGTGCGCTTAACTTTGCTTGATCTTCACAGCTTAAGGATTGCAATAAAGGGTCGCTTGCATTGCCTGTCTGGTCCGCAAAGAAAATTTGAGTCACGATTCGACTGATGCCATCCGAGAAGAGCGTAATGGTGATATTCGAGGCGCGATCTGCACAGGGACCGGGCATGATTGTTTTGAATTCAAATTCGCCGGATTCAGTCCGAAGTCTGCCGTAGCCCCAAAACCAGGGATCAATGTCAGAATCCCCTTCGTGCTTGGGTGATCGATATACGCCTTTAGCGTTTGCTTGCCAAAATTCAACCACGGTGCCATTCGCCAACTCACCATAACGATCAAGTAATCGCCCTTTCAAAATAATAGGCACACCTTGCGGCTGCGCCGTGATGCCGCTTTCGAATTGGCTTAAGTCTTCCAGTAGAGGATCTGAAAAATTGATAGGAAAATAAGGGCCAACCGTATCTTCATTAGTTGGAAGCAATAAATCAGCTTGCATGTTCGCTTTCATTGTCATCTTCTCTGTATTATGGTTTTATATATAAAACATTCTGTAAGGGTCTCACGCTCAGCCAGTGACTCAATCACCCAATCACACTGCTTATTTTATGACCGGCTTGCAACGCGGCTTGCAAGTGCTGGAAATTCTGGGTGCGGCCGATGAACCTATGTCGCTCAGTATGATTGCCCAGCAATTGGGATTGAGTCGATCGTCGGCCTTTCGCGTAGTGTACACCTTGCGTCAAATGGATTTTTTGAAGGAAGCGGATCAAAAATCCACCTATACCTTGGGTTCTCGTGTTTTGAATCTTGGGTTTGCGTATCTGCACCAACAACCTATCACCGAACTGGCCCGAACACATCTCGCCAAGTTGAGAGACGCGACCGAGATCAGCGCGCACCTGAGTGTGTTGGACGACAAAGTTGTACTGTACTTGGATAGTCATCAAGCCCGCTCTGGATTTGTTTCCAATATGACGACTGGAACCCGTGTTGAGGCCTATGCATCCGCTATTGGTTGGTGCCTGCTCTCCAGTTTTAGCGATGCGGAATTGAAGAAGTTTTGTAAGGGCTTGAACATGAAACCTATTACCGAACAAACGCCTGTTAATTTTAAGCAGCTGCAAGCGAGAGTGGAAGACATTAGACAAAAAGGCTATGTAGTCTCCAGAGGTGTTCGTGAACCCGGTGGTTCTAGTATCGCCGTGCCCATCATTCGCAATGACGGTCGAGTAGCTGCCTGCGTCAATATTTCCGGCCCCGACAGTGGCTTCGACTTTACCCGAATTGAAGAACTCTATCTTCGGGAAACCCAAAAAGCTGCACTGAATATATCTCGCGAGCTGGGTTATTGTTAACTGTTGGGCCATTTTTCGATCTTAGAGTCTCTTGATTCCTAGGGTATTTATTGCAGTTGCGCATGAAGTTGTTTCCCCTGCGTGATTGGCACACAGACTATTCACTAATTTAGTCCCCGAGCACAGCAGACACTGCTCGCTCCAATACTGCAACTATCGTGGTAATTTCGTCTTCGGTGGATGTATAAGATGGCGCAAGTAATACATGGTCTCCGTCAATACCGTCTGCGCAACCCTGAGTTGGGTAGCACATCATTCCAATCTCTAATGCAGCGGCACCGATTTTCATGGCAATTTCTTGAGTAACCGCATAGGGTTTTTTAGAGGCTTTATCTTCGACCAGTTCAATAGACCAAAATAATCCTCTGCCTCGAATATCACCTACATGCGGATGTTCTGAAAATGCGCTGCGCAGGCACTGCTCTAACTGCCGCCCACGCACTCGAATATTGTCATGTAGCTCCTCACTCTTGATGTACTCCTGCACGGCTAAAGCTGCTGCGGCGACTACGGCATGAGACATGTAGGTATGCCCATTCCACAACTTGCCGCTACCTTGAGAAATCACTGACATGATCTTTTGTGTAGCAACAACGGCAGCGATTGGCTGATAGCCCGCACCAAGGCCTTTCGCAAGGGTAGTGATATCAGCAGCAATGCCTTCTTGTTCTAAGGCATAGGTGGTACCAGTTCGCCCCATGCCACACATAACTTCATCAGCAACCATGAGCACGCCGTGCTTGTCGCAAATCTTTCGAATTGATTTGAAGTAGGCTTTCGGTGAAGTAACGCAGCCCAAAGTTGCGCCAACGACTGGCTCAAGCACGAAGGCCATAATATTTTTAGCGCCCAATTCCTGAATTTTGTGTTCCAGCTGCTGGGCGAGGCGAGCTGCAAATTCAGCTTCTGTTTCGCCTTCGCGCATCATTCTGTACCGGTAAGGCACGTCAATGTAGTGTGTTTCTCTTAGCAGGGGATCGTAAGGTGCTCTTCGAGTCTCGTGGTAGCCAGTGGCTAGCGCCCCTAGAGTATTACCGTGATAGGAAGGTTTGCGTGCAATAACTTTGCACCGGTCTGGCTCGCCATTTTCCAAGTGATATTGCCGCACAAGTTTCAGCGCCGCTTCCATCGCCTCAGAGCCACTGCCCAGGAACATAACCCTCCCGGCGCCAGTGCCACGAGGTGCGTGATCCACTAACCAAGAAGCGAGTTTCTCAGACGGCTCATTCGAAAAAAACCCGGTATGCGCAAAACACAGTTTATCGACTTGTTCTTTTATTGCCGCTATTACAGGGGCGCAGTCGTGGCCCAAACATGACACAGCGGCACCGCCACAGGCATCTAGATACTTTTTCCCCGCCCCATCTATAAGGTAATTTCCTTCACCTTTAACGGCGTTCGGTAAGCTGGACTGTAGGTTTCTTTGAAATAGCGCAGACATAATTGACACCGCTAATTTGTTTTATATAATAAACATATTTTGATATATAAAACACCAAAACACAACCAAACTGTGCTAAATATGTACTGTGAAATTCGATGACTGTTTGAATTAGTGTGCTCGCCGATTTCTCGAGTCATCGGGTGGCTACAGGAATAAGCGACAGAATTTTTTGATCGTTATTGCACCAACAATTAATAAAGAGCAATTACTTTGAATAGCGCGCATCAAAACACTGAGCAACCCGAAGTAGGCGCTCTAAGTGGTCTCAAAGTCATCGAATTATCTCAGGTGTTGGCCGGCCCTTACTGTGGTTATCAATTGGCGCTATTAGGCGCGGATGTCATTAAGGTTGAACTCCCGGACAGTCCCGATTGCTCCCGTGGCCGTGGGCCACTGCCTGAACTTAACGCCCAAGGATTAGGACTGACTTACCAGGTGCAAGGAGGGAACAAGCGTTCGCTGGCATTGGATGTTAGCTCGCCTCAGGGCAAAGCGATTCTGCTTCAGCTTATTTCAGACTGCGATATTTTGGTGGAAAACTATAGAAATGGGTTTATGAAGCTCAATGGCTTAGGGTTTGATGAACTAAGTAAGATTAATCCACGGCTTGTTTACTGTTCGCTATCTGGATACGGGGATTCCGGTTCTCGCGCCAATAAGGGCGCCTATGACAACACCATTCAAGCGACCTCTGGCATTATCGATCAGTGCCGAGGTCAAAAACCGGCCGTCTCCTTTGTCGACTATGCTGCAGGCTCCTCGGCTGCCTTTGCGATTCTGGCCGCAATTATCCAGCGCGGCCGCACCGGAAAGGGATGTTATATCTCGGCCTCTATGCTTGAGGTCGCGCTGACCATGATGGCACCAGAAGCGGCAACGGCACTGCACGCCCCCGAAGCAGGGAAAGCCGCAGAAGCAGGTATACTTTCTTATGACACGAAAGATGGCCGTATTATGTTAGGCGTGTTTAAACCATCACAGTATCGAAAACTAGGAAGATGCCTTAAAGGTCAGGGTTACGCTATCGCCCTGCTGGAGACGATTAACAATTGGGAAGACATAAAACAGAGCACAGAAACACTTAAGGGCTTGTTGGAACAGGTTTTTCCTGACAAAAATAATTCGCAGTGGCAGTCTGTCTTGGATGAAGCAGGAATTCCAGCAGAGCCCATTATTTCTTTGGCCGACTCGGTAAGGATGAGCATCTCTGATGAGCGCAGTTATTTTAGTCGATCAGCAGAAGATGAGCTCATGCTTCCCACGGCTGCATTCCAAATGAGTTACGGCGGGCCTAAACTACGCGCGCGCGCACCCAGCTTGGGTGAAGATACGGTATCAATATTGTCTGAGCTTGGTTTCGAAGATCAAACCATAAGAGCCTATATGAAAAAGGGTGTGGTTCAGTGACAACTCAACTTACAGCAACTGAGATCTTCAGCCTTCCTGATGAATTTCGTAATAAGGGTGAGCTCTCAGCATGGGCCAAAATGACAAGGCCGGGCGAGCATATTGATTCTTTTCTCGAAGGGGCTTTTTTTGCTACACACACTGGTGCGAACAATGAGACTGAAACTTGTCTGTTTGTTACCGACGTCGCCAATGGTCGGGTGCTGAGCATTACAAAAAATGGAGTCTGGCAGGCCGTTCATGAAACCGGCAGTGTCATTCACTCCATGCGTATCACACCCGATGGGTCGCACGTCGCCGTTGACTATGATCTCGGTGTGCTGCAGCTGTCTGAAGACTCCAAGATAAGTGTCATCAGTCGAGGTTTAGAGAATCAACCCTTCCTTGGCTTGTCGGATATGTGCGTGGCTTCCGACGGAACCCTTTGGTTTACCGACAGTGGGAGAACCTCCCTTAGTGATCCCACAGGACGTGTGTATTGCCTGCGACCGGACTCTGAATTGCAGCTAGTCCTGGACTGCGTTCCTTACTCAAACGGCATCTGTCTTTCCCATGACGAGAAATGGGTCTATGTGGCAGCGACCCGCGCGAACCAAGTCTGGCGTTTTGCCGCGTCACATGCAGACAGTGGCACCCCAATGGTAGGTACCTATCTGCAGCTGTCCGGTGGCTTAGGTCCCGATGGTTTGGCTACAAACAAACTAGGTTGGTTGGCAGTAGCACAAGCGCAAGCAGGTGTGGCCTACGTGTTTGATGACACAGGCAATCCAATTTTTACTGTTCGTCTGCCCCAGGGAATGTGGACGACCTCAGTGGCGTTCGACAGCGAAGCCCCAGAAGATCTTTACATCACAGAGGCCCAAACTGGCAGCGTTTTCCTCGCCAATCTTTCAACTACTGGATAAATAGTCGTGAATAAATCTGACCTCCATGGCTTTGTGCCAGCAATTGTTACTCCTTTTAACAGCACTGGCGAAATCATGCTCGATGCTTTTGAAGAGGTATTTGAATTTTTAATTGCGCGCGGCGCAACTACCATTTGCATCGCAGGTGACAATGGTGAAAGCTGGGCCTTATCTGCTAGTGAACGAGGCCAACTGGCTAGACTGGCAAAGGACAAAGCCGATGGGCGAGTCAAGATCATGATGGGGATATCTGCACCAACAATCGACTCTTCTATGGCTTACGTCAAAGCCGCAGAAGACAGCGGTGTAGATGTTTTGCTCAGTATGCCGCAAACCTATGTATTGAAGGCGAATGATCGAGAGATAATGCATCGCTTTGATCAGATTTCTGCCGCAAGCAAATTGCCATTAGTGTTGTACAACTCACCGCGTCGAGCTGGATTCTCACTGAGTGTCGATCAGATCGAATCTCTAACTAATCACCACAACGTGATAGGCATTAAGGAGAGTGAGAGAGACTTCTTTCATCACACTAAGCTTTTGGCGCGATTGGGAGATAAGCTTTCGGTGATGACGGGCCCCTGTCATTTTATCTTTCCAAACTTCGCCCTTGGCGCGGCGGGTTTCATTGCAACGGGGCCAGAGTTTACCGATATGCTGCCCAGTGACATGGCGGACGCTGGTAGAAAAGAGCCGGGGCCGGTATATCGCC
>CALKDE010000413.1 GCA_938082955.1 uncultured Pseudomonadales bacterium | reverse complement strand
AATTGCCGATCGAATCCATTACGCCTTGACCCATCGAATAAGGTGTTCTTCGAAACCGTCAGGGTGTACATACTCCTCAGAAATCACCCTATCTTCGAGCAATATACCTGCAGCTGCCATTTTCTTATCCGAGCCAGCCAGCAACGGATGCCAGTCAAACAGCTCCTCACCACTGAAACGAAGTTTATAGGCACAGGTATCGGGCATCCAAGTACTCGTCTGAAGATTCATTTCCCGCACGTCGAGGCAATCGGGAACCAATTCTGTACGAGCCTCATAGCAGCCACAGAGGCTGGTTTTTTCATCGAAATAACGGCATACAATCCGTGTATAGCGGACCTCATTGCTATCCTCGTCGGTGAATTTCTTAAGACAACAACGCCCACATCCGTCACAAAGCCCCTCCCATTCCTCGGAGTTTAGCTCATCTAACGGCAGCTCCCAGAATTTTGGTCGCAATCCAGCGTTAGCAGCAGTCATCAATCGCCCTTAGTAATTATCGCGGTGAGTTCAGGCTCTAACAGATCGCGCCGCCACCCTACGAAATCGCCTGACCATTGTAATTCTCCATCTCTTTCAAAGCTTCTGAGCAATTCCACGAGGAATTTCTTGCGAGCTAGTAACTCAGGAGACATGCCTAGCTCCTCCGCCTTCGCGTTAGCCACCAGCCTACTTAGCTTCAGTTTATTTCTAAGAGATGCGCTCAGGGGCTTGTTTAGCAGAGTTGGGTCTACTGCACTTCTATTCGATGAATCCTTAAGCAATTGATACAGCTCTGGTGCGTTACGCGACAGGAAGCGGCCATCTACACCTTCCGCATTGCTAACCACGCCTAAGGTAAAATTGCCTGACTTGAGAGGGCCGGACGCAGCCGCGCATAGACTCAAGAGGTCGTTGTCCTTAACGATCCAGCTGCGCGGTTTATTTCTCTGTCGTGCCTTCTGCTCCCGCCAAACACATAGCTGCTGCAGAGCTTGTAGCCCGTGGATATCGAGGCGCCAAGCATTACTAACATCTGTATAATAAGACTCCCACTGCGATTTCTGCTCAAGTCGATCAGCGCTGACGAGCTGTTGCTTACATTCTGCGCGCAACCAATTTGCCATGTCTTTACTTTCGATCTGCTTGCTGAGAATTTCACGAACCTGCAGTAAGTACCGGACATCAGCAGCCGCATAATGAATTTGCTTATCTGACAACGGGCGCTTAATCCAATCCGAGCGTGTTTCGTCTTTTGCCACCACCACGCCAAGCAGCTGCTCGATCAAACCTTGATAGCTAATACTAAACCCAATACCAAGGAAGGCGGCGGCGAGTTGCGTATCAAATAGGGAAATTGGCAAACAACCTAAGAAGGTTTGTAACAAACTCAAGTCTTCGCTACAGGAATGCATTACTAACGTGCATGATGGTGTGCTAAGCAATTGCTTGAACCCAGACCAATCATCAATGCAGAGCGGGTCGACCAGATAGCAGCACCTACTATCGGCAATTTGCAGCAAGCCTATACGCGCATAGAAAGTACTAGTTCGCTCGAACTCCGTGTCCACAGCGAGGAATTGCTCAGCACCCCATTCCAAGCAAAGGGTGTTTAGCCTGGCCGTATCGCTAACATATTCCATCGGCATGCCGTCACAAAATAGAGTTTCGTTCATGTTTGCTCCATGGATCTACGTCCTGCAAAGGCATGAGTAAGTGTGCTGCCATCAACAAATTCCAATTCCCCTCCAACGGGTACACCGTGTGCGATTCTGGAAACCTGTACGCTGGAATTTTTCAACTGCTCCGCAATGTAGTAGGCGGTAGCATCTCCTTCAACGTTTGGGTTGCAGGCGATTATAACTTCTTCGATATCAGTGTTTTTCACCTTGTCTAGCAATTGACTTATGCCTAGCTGCTCCGGGCCTATGCCATCAATAGGCGACAAGTGCCCCATAAGTACGAAATAGATACCCCTAAATGAACCCGATTGCTCTATTGCGAAAATATCTGCGGGCGATTCTACTACACAGCATAGTGTGTGATTACGCGATCTGCTTGCACAGATACGGCAGATCTCTTCTTCTGTTAGTGTGCGGCAGTGAACGCAGTTTCCAACCTCGTTTAAAGCAACCCTCAGTGATTCGCTAAGCTTCTGCCCGCCCGCCCGGTTTCTTTCCAACAAGTGCAGGGTCATGCGCTGAGCCGATTTGGGCCCGACACCTGGAAGGCAGCGAAAAGCCTCAATGAGCTGATCAATTAGGGGGCTGGAATTCACAACTACTCCTAGAAAGGAAACTTAAAGCCATCTGGCATTTTCATTCCGCCAGTCATGCCACTTAGCGATTCTTTGTTCTTCTCTTCGATCTTCCTAACAGCATCATTTACAGCTGCAGCAAGCAAGTCTTCGATCACAACTTTGTCCTCGCTCATCAACGCATCGTCAAGGCTAACGCTGATGACGTCATGTTTCCCGTTCATTGTGACCCTGACCAAGCCGGCGCCGGATTCACCTTCAGTTTGCGTTTTCAGCTGCTCTGTCTGAGCCTCTTGAAACTTCTCTTGCATCAGTTTCGCTTGCTTCATGATTTCGTTCAAATCGGTCATGCTCGTTATTAATCCTTATGAGGTGCTATAGTTTCTTTGGCTAGAGTACCCGAGAAATGCTTAAGCAATCCCTGTACATTTTCATCACTCTCGAAATCGTTGACCATCGCAACATACTTCTCTTGTTTTAATCGTTGACTCAACATCGCCGGTGTTTCGTTCTTCGCATCGCCTATCTCAATTTGCACCGCTACCTCGACAGCAAAATAGCTGCTCAATGCTTGGGAAATTTTTGGCAATAACTCTTCGCTGAAAACGGCGCTCTGAGAATGGTCCAATATGAAGTGTATACTGCTTGAGCCTGCTCGCTGAAAGTCCGAATTGGCAAGAACATTCGCTGCTATGCCAGTTATTTCGAGCCGTGGATAGAGGCGCAACCAACTCTGGGGGCTTAATGAATCTAGCGTTATCTTTCCTATCGAGGCTACGCTGACTGGCTCGTCGCTTGCGCCACCCTCTTTAGAATCTTCTCGATTTTGTTGATGAGCATCAATAGCCCCTTCGTTCGCTGCCCCAACATTATCTTGTTCGATACCAATTGATTGTTCTACTTGAAGATCAGCGGACGCCTCGACAGATGCCTCGATGAGTTCCCCGCTCATACGCTCAGGCTCCTGAAGCGGCTGGGGCGATATTGATTCGTCTGTTAGTTCACTCTTTTTTTTTTCGTCTTCTGCAGCGCTGCCCGCGGCGTCGTTGGACTCATTAGTCGTCGAGGGATCGGCGCTTTCCTTGGACCCTAAACTAACAGGCTCTAATTCAGTCGGTTCTACATAACTGGGAGAAAATACCAGCATGCGAATCAGCAACATCTCGAAGGCTGTTCGTACCTCAGCCGAGAGTCGCAGATCTTCCCTGCCTTTAATTCCCATTTGATAATACAGCTGCACATCCTCAGCGCTGATCAAAGACGCCAACTCTAGTATTTGCTGCATGTCTCCATAACTGTTGTCCGCAGCCTTCGGCTCGATCTGCGCAATAGCTACACGATGCAACGTGGATAACAGACTGTCTAGGGTATGACTATAATCTGGAGTCTGTTCTGAAATATCGCGAATGAGCTCAAGGATTGTAGAGACAGACCGTGATGCCATACCTTTTAATAGTGCATAGACTTGTTTCTGCGGCGGCACACCTAGCATCTCAATAACGCCACCGGCGGCGACTTTGCCCTCGCAGTAGGAAATGGCCTGATCAACAAGCGTAAGTGCATCGCGCATGCTTCCGGACGCGGCCGAGGAAATCTGCCACAGCGCTTCCTCCTCGAATTCTATCTCCTCTTTCTTCAACACAGAGCCAAGATATTCAGCAATCAACTGCGGGCTTAGGTTCTTCAGATTAAACTGTAGACATCTCGAGAGGACAGTAATCGGCAGCTTCTGTGGATCCGTGGTCGCGAATAGGAATTTCACATGGGGCGGAGGCTCTTCGAGAGTCTTGAGCAAAGCGTTAAAGCTATGATTAGACAGCATATGTACCTCATCGATGAGGTACACCTTGAACCGACCTCTACTAGGCAAGTACTGCACATTTTCGAGCAGCTCGCGCATTTCCTCAACTTTCGTGCGTGATGCCGCGTCGATTTCGATGAGATCTATGAATCGTCCTTCGCTTATCTCCTTACAAGAATCACATTTCTCGCAGGGGACAGAGCGAATACCCTCCTCGCAGTTTAGACACTTCGCAAGTATGCGCGCGAGCGTGGTCTTACCCACACCCCGGGTGCCGGTAAAGAGATAGGCATGGTGCAGCC
>CALKDE010000412.1 GCA_938082955.1 uncultured Pseudomonadales bacterium | reverse complement strand
TGATCTCAATAGTCGGCGATCTATCGATTCTCGACGAAGAGGAACTTGAACAGTTTGGTACCGTCAAAGAAATCCAAGTGGACGACTTGTTCGTAAACTAAAGAAATCAACGTAGCGACAGCTGCGAAGCTGTCGCTACGTTTTAATCCAATGTTCTTACGCATAATGTTACCAGCGAGCACCCTCCTGCATGCCAGCCTTATCCGTCACAGGACTAACAAAAAATTACGGTTCGTTTGCGGTCCTCGATAATCTCAACCTACAGATCGAAAAAGGATCGATACATGGCCTGGTTGGCCTGAACGGTTCAGGCAAAACTACGACTATTGAGTGCATACTGGGCCTTCAAGCCTACAATTCAGGCAATATCACAGCGCTAGGACAATCACCAAAGCAACTTCATCTTACTAAAGGCAAGCTCGTTGCCATTTTCGATAGTCCGAGCCTGCATCCCAACTTAACTGTGCGCCAGTGCTTACAACACGCCCTACTACTGTGTGAAAAACCAGCACGCAGTGCTTGTGAGGTAGAAAAAAAGCTGGGTGTTAGTCGCTTCAGCGATTTCAAAATAAAGAATCTTTCGCTTGGCAACAAGCGCCGAGTGTCCATTGCGCAAGCCCTCTTGGGAGACCCCGAATTTGTAGTCCTAGACGAGCCATTCAATGGACTCGACGCAGAGGGCGTGGACGATGTGTTGGAATTGATCAGCACGCTAAATCGAGATCATGGCACTACGTTTTTACTATCGAGCCATCAGCTTCCTTACCTGGAACAGATATGCAGTCATATTGCGATTCTGCACCATGGGAAAATTACTCACAGCGATACCATCAGTAATTTGTTAGGAAATACGCAAACCACTTTACAGATCAAAACTCCTCAGATCGAAGCTGCAAGCAAGGTGCTGGAAAACACCTTAGGTGTTGAGTTGCTCAACATCGATGCAAACGGCTACCTAAACATTAGTGTCTCAGATTCTGACTCCATAGCTATCAATCAGACGCTAGTAGAAAATCAAATTCCAATCGCAGAGCTAATTCTCAAACGCGCATCGCTCGCTGGACTATTTCGCGAGATTACCAGCGAGAACGCGAAATGAACGGCCTGTTGGTAGCCATCAAGTCGGAAATCTTTGTCGCGCTGCGCACCTTCGCGAGCAAACTTATCGTGACAGCACCCGCTCTGGTCGCCGCCACACAATTGATACTGGTAAAACTCACCGAGGCCGGTCAGCAGACACGGGATAGTATATTAGGGGGGAGCAGCTTCGAGCAGTCGGTGGCAAACAACGCCTATGGCTTTTTCGTAGATGGACTGACTACCGGACTAACCATGCTAGGGCTGCTATTAGTCGCTCAGGGTGCTTACAGTTTTAGCTACGATCGCGACGTTGGCAGCATTCGCCACCTATTGATCAGGCGCGTAAGCCGCAGCAGCGTGCTCACTGCAAAACTGATTCACCTACATTTACTAGCTCTGTTGTCCGTCCTACTTCTGCTAACTACAAGCTACCTGCTAAGCGGGATGCTCTGGGAATATGGCGCGATAGTTGAAGATGGTTTTGAACTGATCAGTGAGCAGGAAATTCGTGAGGAGATAGGGTTAGGTCTTCGCTTGGCCCTAGTGCCATTGCCAGCAGCCATTGCCTTGGGTCTATTAATCTCGGTGTCCACACAATCGGCAACTCAGGCTGTTACTACCGCGCTGGGCATTACACTGGCGATAGATATCTTTAAGGGACTGCTCGGTGATATGGCCAACTATCTGTATGCGAGCTTTCAGCCGTCCTTGATCGATCAATCTTACTTACAATCCGTTAGCCGAATAGTACGCGGCTACTCCGATGTGTTAATAGACGATAGCGTGCTGCAATTGAATATGTGGGTGCCCTTTCCAGCACTGGTATTGTTCTTTGCCGCTGGCCTATGGATCGTGCAGCGAAGGAAAATATAAGCATGTGCACAATTACAATAAAGCGCGGTATCTCGATATTGGCCCTCCTCCAACTGGCACTGCTAACAGGCTGCGTAAGTTACGAGCCTGCCATCTTAGTACCTGCGCTAAACTTATCAACAGAAGACATTACACTTGCAGACATGGCAGGCGCCAGCGGTGCCAGAATCGATTTCGGTGTCGAACTCGGCCTGAATGAAAGTGATTCCCTCAGCAATATCGAAATACTGCCTGGAGTTCGTGTTCGCGGAATTTCAGCCAATGGTCCTGCTGATTCAGCCGGAATTCAGCTAGGTGACATTATCCTTAGCATCAATGGCACATTAACCAATCATCCTGACGTTGTTGAATCTCTGCAACAGCAGACGCCAACGATTGAGAACACGCTTTTCAATGTACGTAGAAATACTGTAGTGTTTGAGGCTGTCGTGGTACCTCGCACTGTTAACAACAATGCCGCCCCCCGCGAGTTGTATCGAATCGATCCAATCGCGAGTCGTGCCGCCTATCGCACCCAGATGGTCAGCATCAGTGAGGGGCCTAGTATCGCTGCTGCTCGGGTTGTAGATATTTATCAAACCAGCCCGCTGCGTGGCGCGGCGATCGAAGTTGGCGATGTGATCTTAGCCGTAAACAATGTGCCTCTTAACTCGGCGCAGGATCTAGTCAGTCGGTTTAACGCAGAGTTCGAACTCGGTGAAACGGTAAACGTTACCGTCTTTGACGGCGAATCAGTTTTAGAAAAACGCTTTGATCTTTGGGATCCAGGTAGACGCGTGAGCGCAATATCTTTCGGACCCCTGATTCGATATCAATCGTCGGTTGCGCCAGATTCGAAGAGTTTCTCTTTATTGGATCTCTGGCTATTTTCCTTATATAGCTACAACCGAGTAGATCAGGAAAGATCACACAGCATTCTTGGTCTACTAAACTATAGCAGCGATCTAGGCGAGCTGATTGAAGAAGAGAACTAAGGCACGGTAAATCAAAGTGACGATCAGAAAATTATCAACACAAGGTTGGATAAGATTTGCCTCTCTTGTCTTTTCCATCTGCGCGCTGCTATCCAGCGCTACATTTGCGCAATCCAATTATGTTGCCTTTGAACTGGAACGTGAGAACAACTGGGAGCGACAGCTAGCATTTGAGGACCTCAATGGAGATGGACTCAAAGACATCATCCACTCCAATTACCAAGCCGGAATTGGCCGCGAATTACACATCTTTCATCAAAGAGCAGACGGAAGTTTCTCTACAACTGCGCAGCGTATCGAAATCAAGACCGAGATAATTGCTGTCGCCTTTGCAGATCTGCGAGCTACGCCGGGTAGTGAACTCGTACTGATCTCAAACTCTGGCGTGTTCAGCCTCTCCTCTGCAATCGAAGGCTATGCGGGCAATATCAAGCAGTTGCTAGAGTGGGAGTTGATCGCCGCCATACCCGATCTAGAACGAGTGCAGTTTTTATCCGATCTACAAGATATCGACAAGGATGGAGAGATAGACCTGCTGCTACCCGGTGATGGCCTCTACGGTCTATTCAAAGGCAGAGGCAATGAAGTCTTCGAGCTGGTGTCCACGTTCAGCACAGACAATGAAACTCTGTCAGCCCCGCAGCGAGGCCGCGACAGTTCAGGCATGGACGCTCGAATCGGTATCAATGCCGAAGAGGGTGTCGTTATCGAAATAAACGTCGAGTCCGGCTCCTATTTCACGGATTTCGTCGAGCAATGGGATTCTACTGAGGAGCCTGCACGTTCTTTGCTACGCGCAGAGAATTGGATGCCAACTGCAATCATCGCGCAGCTGAATGAAGACGCGCTTTCTGACATCGCCTATATCAATCAAGGTGCGGATGGTCTGGGACAGCTAAACTTTCACTTTCAGGATGCTGACAATGGTTTCAACAGCGAACCAGATTGGATAGGCAGCATAGATACGCGGGGCGATATACAACTCGTCGATATAGACAATGACAAGCTGCTCGATCTATTGCGTGTAACCGGAGAGGGAAACGAGCGTAGTGCTTATTTTTATCGCAATCACAACGGCTCTTTTGATCTCGAACAGCCGAACCAAGTCATGCGTTTCTCAGGCTACGATGTGCGACTCAATGTAATTGCACTAGAGCAAGGTTCCGCCCCTCTATTAAATGTTAGCTACTACACGATTCCTGTGGTCGACGCGATTCGCAACGCTAGCATCAATCGTTCCCAGCTGTTATTTGGCAGCGATGATGTAGGCGAGAATCAATTTTTCAATCGGCGCCCCGATTCCAGGCTCGACGAAAGTTTTTCGGCAGCGAATGTGCGCGGTTTATCGGAGCAGATGTCCCTGCAATATGACATCGATGGCGACGGCCGCAAGGACGCCATTTTTGTTACTGAGAATGGCACGCTTGCTGCCAAAAAAATCAACGAAGACCTGACTATCCACAGCCAACCCTTCTGGGAATATATCTCTCCAAAAACTGTCTTTGAATTTCAGGTGTTGCAACTGAATCAGGACAGCAAGCCCGACCTATTGCTACGCCACGGCACCACAACCACATTCCTGGTGGGTGCACCATGATTCGCTTAGCCGCATTTACTCAAGTGCTGTCTAGCATCAGCTTGATGTTTAGTTGCACAGTAGCTCAGGCTGCTGAGTTAAATTTCAATCAACAAGAATTTCAGCTACCGCTGGGGACAGAGAATCTCGTCGTTGCCGATCTCAATGGGGACGGATTACTCGAACTCTTAGCGGTAGTGGAGAACGGTTTGCAGATCTATTTTCAGACCGAGAATGGCTTCGATTTTGATAGCAATAACAGCATCGAGTTTCCGGGTCAGTCCATTGGCTGGGACTTGAGCACGCAGCACGGCGCTACTGGCAGCACCGCGATCATCGCGCTGATCGACGGCAAGGAAGTCTTAGCCT
>CALKDE010000411.1 GCA_938082955.1 uncultured Pseudomonadales bacterium | reverse complement strand
CTGGAGAATTTCTCCGACTGTGGAAAATGCCAGACTTTTGTATCGCCGTCTGTTTCGATTGCATCTTCGGTTGTAGAGGAGACTACTTGCCAGTCGGCGGCGGCACGAACAGTTAGTTCATAGGTTGCCTTGAGGTTAGGTTGATCGAAGTTCGGAAATAAGCGATTCGAGTAATAGGGCCAGAGGTAAGTGTATAGATAAGTACGACCATCTTCGGGGTCGACGAAGCGATGCAGACCGGTGCCGTCTTGATCAAAAGGATGAACATACTCAATAACCACTGCGTTACGTCCAGCTAGTAGAGCCGATGTGGGCAGTGTCAGGAAGTAACCGTTGTAGTCAGGATCTAGCGTCTCGCCATTCACGACAACGCCATTCACACTGCCGCCAGTAAAGTCGATCTCCAGAGGCCTATCGCTGTCGGTAAGCGTGAAATTCGCCGTTACACGGCCTTGATAGGAATCTACGAGGCTGACGAGATCTATGTCTAGAACGTATGAAATGTCAGAGACCCGGGCCTTGCGAGCTATGGCCTGTGTTTGGCTCAGCTGATCCAGGGCAGGGCGAATCGGATAGTCGGCGGTGGAGGTGCTGTTAACTGATGTAACGGCTTGTTCGCCACAAGCAACAAGAAGTAAGGTCGAAATAATAGCCAGTAGCGTGGTAGTTCGGTGCATCAGTATTTCCTTGGCTTGCTTTAGCAGTGGCTCGGCTTAAGGGGGGATAAACTACGTCAAATCTAAGTAAGCGATCAACCACTATTGGCAGTGGTGATTGGAGTAGGTGCAGAACTCAATAGGATTGTTCGCAGTCAAACTGCGAACAATCCTAAGGCAACAGAAGTGCTTGGATTTTAAATGCCGTATGGATCAAGAATAGACTGATAGAGCAAACGCTTTGAAGTCGCGCGAACATTCGGCAGCTTGCTGCCAAATTGTTGAATCATTCCAACGAATACTAGGTTCTCTACGGGATCGATCCAGAACCAGGTTCCGGCAGCACCACCCCAATAAAATTCACCGGTGGAGTAGGATTCAGCTTCTACTGGATCTTCGACCACAGCGAAATCCAAACCGAACGAGGTACCTCTAGCTCCTAATACGCTACCATTCATTGTCTTTGGCGTCTGATCGCGGTGCATCAGGTCTACGGTAAGCGGTGCCAGAATTCTCACGCCATCTAGTTCGCCGCCGTTCAATACCATTTGGCTAAAACGCATATAGTCCATTGCGGTGGAGACTAATCCGCCACCTCCAGATTCGAATACAGGATCGACTAAGAAATTTGCGCCGGGGAATCCTTCACCTGCCTCTAGTTTTCCCTCAGCGTCATACCCATAGACCTGAGCGAAGCGTGAGACCTTCTCTTGAGGTACGTGAAAATCTGTATCGGTCATTCTAAGTGGATCGAAGATGCGTTCCTCAAGGAAGCTGCCGAAAGATTGGCCAGCCAGTTTCTCAACTAGGTAGCCCTGCACGTCTACTGACACACTGTATTCCCAGGTCGTTCCCGGCTGGTGCTTTAGAGGAATTTGTCCCAGTTTAGTAGTGAATTCTTCCAGCGTGTCACCATTGTCCAGCAGGCCTGCCTCGACGTATTTCGTATCCACCGGAGATGCTGCAAAGATACCGTAGGAGAGTCCGCCGGTATGGCTCATCAGTTCCCGAATAGTCATCTTATGGCCCTGCGGTTCGGTGATGATGTTGCCGCTGTCATCGGTGCCGGCATACACTTGCAGGTCTTTTAATTCGGGAAGGAATTTCTCAACCGGATCTGCTAGGCGAAATTTTCCTTCCTCATAGAGAATCATCAGTGCCACGCCAGTGACGGGTTTACTCATGGAGTAAATTCGAAAAAGGGCGTCGTTGCTCATCGGCGCTTGTGCTTCCACATCGCGGTAGCCGACTGATTCGAAGTGCACGATCTTATTGTCGCGAGCCGCCATAGTGACTACGCCTGCCAATAGACCCTCATCTACATAACCCTGCATAGCTTGAGTGATTCTATCGAGTCGTGCCGAATCCATGCCTACTGATTCTGGAGTGCTCATTTCCAGTGCTGCTGTAGGCGCCAGAGGAGCAGCTTCGTCGGTGGCAACAGACGCTGTATTCGCCGCTGGGTTACAAGCTGTGATCGCAGCAAAACCAAGCCCTATCAGGCTCATGCGCAGCCAGCTCTTATTCGTATTCGATTTTTGGAAAATGTTCATCAATCTCTCCTAACTCGCTTTTCAGCTCATTGTAATGTGAGGCGGTTCGTACTGACGTCTGACAATTCGCTCGTAGTAGAGCGGATTGTCAGCTTAGATCATTGCCCTAAGATAAAACAAGGAGAAAACAAGGAGAAAACAAGGGTTTTGGGCTGGGGAGGAGGTAGTGTTATTCTTCAAGCTTGAGTCATTGAGACAAAAAATGAGACGTTGAAGCGATGCCGTCATTCACCACAAATAAGCTCTATAGGTCCGTACTACTGCTGGGTTCAGCCTGGACATTATTCTTGTCGAGCACACTGCATGCACAAAATGTCGCTATTGCTCACTGTCAGGGAACCTGCCCTAGTTATTTCTCTAGCCTTTCTGCAACGCGAGCAAATGTGGTTGTCCACAATCTCTACGCCGCCGGACTCAACGGCGATACTGGCTTGGCCGACTGGGTCGCCTACCAATTGACCAAGCAGGCGATAGGTGTCGCCTCCTTATTGCCCCGTTTCTGGCAGCCAGATGAGTTAGTGCGCTTGTCGGGTATCGAAGAACTAGCTGAAGCTGAAACCCTAGGGTTTTCACTGGCAGAAATCAGTAGTGGGGGAAATCCTTACGGTGGCTTCAACGAACCGCTCGGTAATGTTGAGGAGCGTGTCCGGCTCGCACCAATGACCAGCTTCGCGAAGACGCCTTATTGGAGGGAGTTAAACAACCTCAGCAATATGGTATCGATGCCTACGCCACTGCGGCGTGGGCCTTGGCTGCAACTGGAACAGACGTTGAACCAAATAGTTAGCGAAGAGAATTCCTTGGGTGTAATCAGTGGCCCTCTGTTTCTGATCGACCAGGGGCTAAGCACTTCCATCAATAGCGCGAATCTAAACCCAGCTGCCTATTTTAAAGTGGTTATCGCTGACAGCGGCATTGCGGCGTTCGTCTTTTCACAGGGCATTTCTCAGGCAGGTCGTTTCTGTGAGTATCAGGCGGATCTTGAGCAAATCGAGTTGATGAGTGGGCTGGACTTGTTTCCCGAAAGCAATCCTGTGCAATCGAAACAGCTGTTAAGTGAGCTAGGTTGTTCTTAGATAGGTAGCTTCGTGCACGTACTAAGCTACATTTTGTCGCTATTAATAAATTGTACTGGCATGGCGAATAAGCTACCTTTCAGTCATTCCGATTAAGTTATTTGTGGGGCTTCTCATGAAAAAAGCAATAATAGCGTTTCCAAGATTTACGGCACTGGCCGTTGCCTGTGCCTTTTCCACGATGGCCTTAGCCGCCGACGATTATGTCGCCCCGCGTACCCAATGGGGCCAGCCCGATCTCCAGGGGGTCTGGAACTTTTCTTCCAACACACCCATGCAGCGTCCTTCTCGCTTCGGCGATCGTCAGTTCCTTACACCCGAGGAAGTTAGAGAAATCGCCGAGCAGCGAGCGGCGAGAGACGCCTCGAATGATGGGGCGATAGCAGTCGAGGGCGTAGATGGCTCCTACAATGATTTCTGGGTTGAGAATGCCGGTATTGGCGGCGATGTGCGTACCTCACACATTGTCTATCCTTTAAATGGCAAGCTGCCCGCGCTGAGAGAGGGTGCAATAGCTAGGCAAGGAGTCTATGGCGGGGATACAACTGGCGAGTCGCGCCCGGTACGAATTTCAGCTGGCGGTATTGGCACAGATGGTCCCGAGGATCGCGGACTCTCAGAGCGTTGTCTGATTGGCTTCAATGCGGGGCCTCCCTTTGTACCAAGCTTGTACAATAACAATGTGCAAATCTTCCAGACGAAAGATACGGCAGTCATCCTCACAGAAATGATTCACGATGCGCGTGTAGTTCCTCTTGTCGACACGCCTAGCGAGATGGGCTCACTTAACGATGACGTTCGACTCTGGATGGGAGATTCGCGCGGCTATTGGGAAGGCGACACACTTGTTGTCCAGACGCGAAACTTCAATGGCTTGGCTTCGAGTTTTGGTCAGGCCGGAACCTCGCAAGATAAAGTGCTCACGGAGCGTTTTACTCGCAGAGGCACTTATACGGTAGATTATGAGTTCACTGTCGATGACCCTTCAACCTATACCGACAAATTTACAGCCATTGTGCCGATGACTAAAGTAGCCGGTCTGCTCTACGAGTATGCTTGCCACGAAGGTAACTATGGCATGGTGAATATATTGCGCGGAGCAAGAGTGCAGGATGCATTGGCAGAATCCGAAGCGCAGTAATAATATGATTCGGGAGAGACTAATGGGGTTTAGAGCGGCAGTTACTCTGACCCTATTTTTATTTGCACAGTAAGTACATCACATGACCGAATAGAGACAGTTATGAAATTATTCAAAAGAGCAGCCATCGTAGTAGTTTGTCTGTTGTTGATTCCAATCGCGGCAGTCGCCACTGCCGGTGCCAAACAGCGGTTTGAGGATGGCCCCAATCGGGTCTTCTCCGGTGGACCGCTTGTAGCGGGTGAACTGCATTCAGGTCCCGATCCGGATTGGGGTTTCGTAAGCGAGATTCCTACAATAGAGATGCAGTTGCTTGATCCTGCGCAATCTCGCCGCATCTGGATTGCCGAGTACGAGAATAAGATCTACATCTGGTCGGGC
>CALKDE010000410.1 GCA_938082955.1 uncultured Pseudomonadales bacterium | reverse complement strand
GATGCAATCATCGAGTCGAAGGGCTTAAAGCAAGTTACCGACTCCGGTGAGATCGAAAAATTGGTGCTTGAGGTTATCGAAAAAAATCCTGCGCAGGTGCAACAATATAAGGACGGCAAGGAGCAGGTAATCGGCTTTCTGGTGGGTCAGTGTATGCAGCTATCGAAAGGCAAAGCCAACCCAGCACAGGTTAACGAGTTACTTAGAGAGAAAATGCAATGAAGCAAGGAAAGAAGACCGGTACACAGAGAACGCAGCAGGCAACTCGCGATGAAGAGTGGTCTGACGAGCGATTGAAGGCCGGCCTCGATGTGCTTCCACCGGAAGACCTGCCTCACGACTACAATATCCTGCTACGCGCCTATCGCGGCATGACTGCCGAACTGTTCGCTAGGTTCATTGTGTTCTATAAGGATGCAGGCCATGACATTAATGTCAGCCTGGAAGATCGCAGCACCTTTCTAGATTTGGTGTCACGCCATAGGAAGTCTGTGGAATATGCAGATATTCTTAAGCAGGCGGGCGCTAACGGAAAAAGTAGTTAGCGTGAACGATGGGGAGGGCGTCGGCCTCCACCTCCGCTGGGTTTATCAGAAGTTCGGCTAGTGGGCTTTGCTTTAAACTTAGAAGCTCTCTCGAAAGCCGGTGCCTTCGCTAGCATCACCTCCTCTGGATGAATACAATCCAGTTTCGCACCTAGCTTCTCTTCGATATCCGGCAGTAGAAACGAATCATCTTCGCAAGCAAAGCTGATCGAAGTACCAATCGCTCCAGCCCTACCCGTTCGCCCTATGCGATGCACATAGTCTTCCGGTTCGTCAGGTAACGTGTAATTTATCACGTGTGTAACGTCATCGATGTGCAATCCACGGCCCGCCACATCAGTTGCGACTAATACCTTTACCTTGCCACTTTTAAAGGCATCCAATGTACGCACTCTTTGGTTTTGCGCAACCTCACCGGAAAGCATGCCGCATTCAATTCCGTTTCTAAACAGATTGTCGGCAAGTTTTCTTACCTGATCGCGGCGATTGCTAAACACCATGATTTTCTCAGCCTGTGGCTCGGCAATGAGATTGAACAGTAAACTGTATTTATCAGCTGTAGTTACCAGGTAGACGATCTGATCGACCGCATCCGCCGCCACTTTCTCTGGCTCGATCTCAACCATGATGGGGTCGACTGCCCAGCGCTGTGCGAGTTCTATGATGGCAGGCGTAAACGTCGCACTAAACAACAGGGTCTGTCGGCATTCCTTCTTTGGGGTGCGCGAAACAACGGAGCGCACCTGCGGAATGAAACCCATGTCCAACATGCGATCGGCCTCGTCCAATACAAGAACTTCGACTGCACCCAGATGCAGATTACCGTTCTGTACGAAATCCAGCAAACGACCGGGCGTCGCTACGACGATATCTACAGGCCTGGCATCCAGTGCCCGATTCTGTTTCGCGTAGTCTTCGCCACCAACCAAAATGACGACACTCATGTCGCAACCATCGGTTAGCAGCTGCGCATCGCTGGCAATCTGCTGTGCTAATTCCCGCGTGGGCGCTACAATCAGTGCACGTGGCTCGGCGATATAACGCGCCTGTTCAATCGGATTCAACAGAAGGTCGTTAATAATAGTAATAAGAAAGGCGGCTGTCTTACCGGTGCCGGTCTGCGCCTTACCAGTCACATCATGGCCCTGCAGCGTATGTACCAGCGATTGCGCCTGAATCGGCGTGCAGTACTCAAAACCTATCTTCCTGATGGCGTCAGCGAGCGGCTTCTGTAGATCGAAGTGGTCGAAGGCGAGCTTTGGCTGTTCTATTTCTGAATCCATAAGAATTATTACTAGTTAAGGTATATAGAGTTTACAGCTTACGAAAAAAAGGAAAGGCTTAGGGTACCTCACGACTGAAGCGCGAGCATCATAGCCCTATGCGCTAGACACTTCAAACTTTGTACCAGCTAATTTAGTAGCAACCAAGGATTTACCGTCCTTAGGACTTGGGAGCGTAACTGCGCCGCTAAGAGCCACAGGCCGTGCAGTTACTATCGCGCGGGAGTCGCATCTCACGCCATTGCAGGCTGCTGGCGTCGAGCAAGAGTAGCCGGCCAGTAAGCGATTCGCCGATGCCGGTGAGCAGCTTTATAGCCTCCATCGCCTGTACAGCGCCGATTATGCCTACCAGTGGCGCCATCACACCGTTCTCGGAACAGCTTGTATCCTCGTCACCTCCTTGCGAATACAGGCATTGATAACAGGGGCTAATTGGACTCCTGCTGTCGAACACAGCCACCTGCCCCTCCATACGAATGGCTGCACCGGAGACTAGGGGCTTGCCGTGCTCGATGCACGCGGAATTGATAGCGAATCGGGTGGTGTAATTGTCGCAGGCATCGACGACGAGGTCGGCTTGGCTGACCGCTTCGCTTAAATTCGCTCCGTCGAGACGCTTCTGCAGCGCCGTGATTTTTAAATCCGGATTAAGACCCAATAAGGTTTGTTGAGCCGATACCACCTTAGGCTCACCGATCATAGATTGACTGTGAGCGACCTGCCGTTGCAGATTCGTCAGCTCAACCACATCATCATCGGCGATGATAAGATGACCGACGCCTGCGGCGGCGAGATACATAGCTGCGGGACAGCCCAATCCGCCCATGCCGACGATGAGCACAGTCGCCTCAATTAGTTTCTGCTGTCCAGCAACGTCCATCTGGGGCAACATAATCTGGCGAGAGTATCTAAGTAGCTGTTCGTCTTTCATTACTGCCTGCTTTTATTTGTTCAGAAAACTATGCCTTGAAAAAAATCAATGCAACCACTGCGCCTTCGTCAATCTATCTAACTTGGCTAGGTCTTTTACACATTCGATATTCGCATAGCCGGTATCGACCAATGTTTTTTCAACTGCCTGCTTTTGCTGAAACCCGTGTTCGATCAGTAACCATGAATTTTTCTTCAAACAGTGCCGACTCTGCTCGGCGATCGCGCGAATATCCGCCAAGCCATTCTCTCTAGCAACCAAAGCAGCGATCGGCTCGAAAGGCAGACTGCCTTCACTTAAGTGCTTATCTCCCGCCTCCACATAGGGAGGATTCGCCGCAATGAGATCGAAATGAGCAACCGGTAGTCCATCACACCACGATGTCTGTATAAACTCAATATTCGAAAGCTGCAGCAACTTTGCGTTATCCGCGGCAACCCCTAGAGCGGACTCACTGCTATCAACAGCGGTGACCGTCCAGTGTCTATTGTTGGCAGCCAATGCTAAGGCAATAGCGCCACTGCCGGTACCGAGATCGAGAACAACAGCAGTAGCAGGTTTATCGAGTAGCTCTAGCGCTGTTTCCACCAACAGCTCGGTCTCCGGACGTGGAATAAGAACCGCAGGGTTTACTAGTAGCTCGAAATCCCAGAACGCCTGCCTGCCGAGAATATAAGCGATGGGTTCGCCAGTCAGACGCCTGCCACAATAGGTGTCAAATTTTTCGAACTGAGACTGCGTTAACTCTTTGTTTGGCCAAGTAAATAAATATTCCCTGGATTGCCCGATAGCTTCAGCCAGAAGCAGTTCGGCATCGAGTTTCCAGCTTTCGCTAACCTGTTGAAGTGTGTTGGCCTGCATTAGCGCTTGCTTAATAGTTGCCATCGTAAGATCTGCGCCTATTCGTCATCAGCCAAGCCCGCCAGCAAGTCTGCCTGATACTCATTGATCAGCGGCTGAATCACGCAGCCGAGCTCTCCGGACATCACCTCGGCCAAATTGTAGAGCGTCAACTTGATGCGATGGTCGGTAACACGGCCCTGAGGGTAATTGTAGGTTCGTATTTTTTCGGAGCGATCGCCGCTACCCACTAGCTTGCGCCTGTTATCAGACTCTTCCTGATGCTGTGCCTGCGTTGCCTCGTCCATCAGTTTTGCCTGTAACAGCGACATCGCGCGCGCCTTGTTCTTATGCTGCGAGCGCTCGTCCTGACACTCGACGACTATGCCTGACGGTAGGTGAGTCAATCGAATTGCAGAGTCAGTCTTATTCACATGCTGTCCACCTGCACCACTGGCGCGAAATGTATCTACACGCAGATCGCCCTTGTTGACTTCGATCTCGTCTATCTCATCCATCTCCGGCATGATGGCGACAGTACAGGCCGAGGTATGAATGCGGCCCTGCGTCTCGGTCTCGGGAACACGCTGCACGCGATGCGCCCCAGATTCAAACTTAAGCTTCTCGAAGACATTCTTACCCTCAATACGGGTCACGACTTCTTTGTAACCGCCATGCTCACCGTGCCGCTCGCTGATGATTTCCAGCTTCCAGCCTTGCTGTTCCGCGTAGCGGGAATACATGCGCAACAGGTCACCTGAGAATATTGCCGCTTCGTCACCACCTGTACCCGCACGGATCTCTATGAATACGTTGAGTCTGTCTTTGCTATCCTTCGGCAGCAGCAGGGTCTGTAGGTTCAGCTCTAACTTCTGCAACTCTTGCGTGTTGCTGTGAAATTCTTCGTCCGCCATCTCGCGAATATCTGGGTCTGCATCCTTTTGCATCTCTTTCGTCTGTTCAAGTTCTTCTGCTACCTGAGCGAAGCGATCATAGTTTTTCACCACCTCTTCGATCTCAGCATACTCTTTAGACAAGTCACGAAAACGATTCTGATCAGAGATTATCTCCGCATCGCTTAGCAAGGCCTCTAGCTCATCGAAGCGATCCTTTAGGTTGTCTAATTTATTCCGTATAGAGTCTTTCATAGCTACTTCTTTTTATCCGTTTCTTCACCGGCCTTCGGTTCAGATTCTGAGCTTAGCTCAAAGAGCTCCGCTGTTAATTCCAATAGCTCATCGCGACCTGCCGCACTCGCTTTTTTCATCTGCACGCTAGGCGAATGCACAAGTTTCTGCGTAAGCGATCTAGCCAGGCTGCTAAGAACAGCTTCTGCTGACTCACCCTTGTCTAGCATCTTCAACGCGCGCTCTAATTCCTTCTCGCGAATTGCGTCGGCCTTATTGCGCAATGCGCGCAGCGTGCTTACCGCATTTAATGATCGTAACGCCTTGCGATAATCTTCCACGCCGCGCTCGATAATGAATTCGGCCTGCTTCGCGGCATCCGCCCGACTCTTCACGCCGTCATCGATTACTGCACTGATGTCATCGATACTATATAGATAGGCATCGGCGATTTCTGATACCTGCGCTTCGATATCGCGCGGGACGGCGAGATCTACCAATAACATCGGTTTATGCTTGCGCTGTTTCAGTGCGCGCTCGACTGCGCCCTTACCTAACAAAGGTAGTTGGCTGTTCGTCGATGAAACAACGATATCTGCCTTGATCAACTGCTCGGGTATGTCGGAGAGTAATACGCCGTGCGCATCGAAGCGATTAGCAATCTCCAAGGCATTGTCTAGCGTTCTGTTCGCAACCACTATCTCACTCACCCCCTTGTCCACGAGATGCTTAACAACTAACTCGATAGTGCGACCGGCACCGATAAGAAGAACATTGAGGCTAGGCAAATCTGAGAAGATGCGTTCCGCCAGTGTCACCGCCGCATAGGCAACAGAAACCGGGTTTTCACCGATGGCTGTATCGGTGCGCACCTGCTTGGCAATCGAGAATGCTTCCTCAAATGCGCGACCCAGGGACTGCGCAACAACTTCCTGATCTTTTGACACAGCATAAGCCGATTTGATTTGACCTAATATCTGCGGCTCACCCAACACCATGGAATCTAACCCACAGGAGACCTTCATTAGGTGCCGAACTACATCTTCACCCGCATAGGAGTAGCTGCACTGTTCTAGCTCACCCGCCTGTAGATCATGAAACGTCGACAACCAAGCCACGACTTCTTCTTGTCGATCTACTAATTGACGCTTCTGAGCAAGCTCATCGCCGGCGGGCACCGCAGAGTCTGATTCGACAAAATCCAAATAGATCTCTGTACGATTGCAGGTAGAGACGATCACTACTTCTCGAATCGGCGGCAAGGCATAAATTTCGGCAAGAGCTGACTCCACGATCTCTGGCGGGAAAGCCACCTTCTCGCGCATTTCGATATTCGCCGTGCTGTGGTTTATACCTACTAGTACCAATGCCATGAATTAACCGTTCAAGCGGATCGTGGTAAAATCGCGACAATCGCCGCAGATTAATTTGCCACTGTAAAAGGGTCGCTATGTTACTAAATATCCACTCCAGTTCCCATTAGAGACTGATTACTCGATCTGGATAAAAACAGGATGCCTCTAAGCAATTCTGCTCCCAAGCTAGCGAGAGTAGCTGTTATAATGCGGGCCTTAGCAAACATGCCGTCTTTCAGGGCCAAAACTGTAAAATATGAAAAATATCAACAACTTAGTCATCTCTCTAGCCTGTATCAGCCTTGCCGGATGTGCCGCCTCAGTGCCAGCAATCCAGACCACCGAAACCCCTGCTAGAGCCATGCCCACACTGGTTCTCGAGGAACCCGCACCCGAAATTGAGTACGGCAGCTTTACAGAAGATCAGCTGTATGAGGCCATCGTCAGCGAACTAAGCGCCCAACGCGGCCAAGTCGCCGAGGCTGGTGATAGCTATTTCGATCTAGCTATGTCCACTCGAGATATCACCATAATCCAGCGTGCCATTCAGTTCGCCTCGGTCAATAGCGACATCAATGCCTTATTGCAGCTCGGTATGCTGTGGGCTCAGCTCGAGCCGACAAACCCACAACCACAACTACTACTTAGCATTCAGTTCCTAGAGAGCGGCGCCTTCGAGCAAGCTATCTCCCATATGTCGAGGGTGCTGGAACTGGGTGGCGATATGGATTTCGCAGTCCTATCCTCTCGTACCGGCCGCCTCAATCCCCAGCTTAGATCAGTGCTGATAGAAAACCTGCGCCGCCTAAAAGGTGAATTCAACAATCAGACCTCCATCCATCTAACGCTGGTGCAGCTGCTAGCACAGAATGGAGATTTCGAAGAGGCTCTCACTGAGGTGGAACAGTTAAAGGACAACACGGACCTCACACCAAACATAGTCATGCTCCAGTCGCAGATCCTACAGAACATGGAAAGGCCTGCGCAATCAATGCGCGTCATGCGCAGCGGCGTCGCAAGATTCAAAACGGACAAAGCGCTTCGTCTCAACTACGCGCGCCTGCTCATTCAGAATGAAGAGTACGACCAAGCTCAGGAGCAGTTTCAGATTCTAGTAGAACAAAACCCACAAGATTGGGAGACGCTCTACTCGATTGCGCTAATAGATACACAACTAGAAAATTTCGATAGTGCAATAGCTGCCTATATAAAGTTGATTGACGCTGATCAGCGCGCCGATGAGAGTCAATACAACTTGGGACTCATCTATCAGGAACAGGATAATGTAGAAAAATCGATTGAGCATTTTCGACAAGTGCGTATCGGCACGAATAATTTTCTCTCGGCACAACAACAGGCAACGCGACTCTCGATTCAAAGCGGGCGCCTCGGTGATGCCCATGACTGGCTAAGCCAGCTCTCTCGCGGACAGCCTCGGCTCGAGGTGCTCTTTACAACGATCGAGTCTTCCCTCCTTATTCAGGAAGAGTATTTCGATGCGGCAGAGCAGCTTCTTGATACTGCTCTGAATAAATTCCCGAATGAGATGGATCTACTTTTTGCCCGCGTCCTCTATTTCGACTCACAAAGCGACCCACAGGGATCGGAACGCGATTTAATGCAGATTATTCGCATGCAGCCCGAAGATTCCCGCGCCTTGAATCACCTCGGCTATATGCTAGCCGATCAGACAACACGCTATGAAGAGGCATTGGAGTTAATAGAACGCGCCATCGCAATTTCTCCCGACGAGCCCTCCATCATCGACAGTCTCGGCTGGGCTCTGTATAAGGTTGGCCGCTATGAAGAAGCCCTAGTGCAGATGCGCCGCGCCTTCGCTGCCTTTCCCGATGATGAAGTGGCCTCCCACCTTGGCGAGGTACTTTGGGCACTGGGACGTTTTGATGAAGCCATGGGAGTTTGGCAAGATGCGCTCGAGACAGACCCTGAAAGCCCGCTCATAGCCGAGGCAATGGAAAGACTGCAAGTCGCAGAATGAAGAGCCGACTGGGGCAGAACAATTCACTAAAAGCAAAGGTTCGAGCCGTTGCTGTGCTCCTGCTCGCGACAACTCTTGTATTAGCCTGCACCACGGTTCCCCCTCCCGCCAAGGAGAACAGCGACTGGGCACACCAACGTGAGCAACTACAAAATTTCGATTCCTGGGAGTTGCGCGGCCGCGTCAATGTTCGCTACGACAACGAATCCCATACACCAAGCATCAATTGGCTGCAGCAGAACGTCGACTACCGCATACGACTGTGGGGAACACTCAATGTGGGCAGCACGTTAATTGTCGGCAGCCCCGACAACGTGACTCTCGAAAACAGTGGTGAGACGAGAAGCGCAAGTAGCCCAGAAGAACTTATTTTGGGGCAGCTAGGCTATGAACTTCCCCTGTCTCAGCTGAATTATTGGATTAAGGGTCTTCCCTCGCCAGATTCGGAGTTTCAGCTAAGCTTTAATGAACTAAACCAACTCACCACTATTGAACAGGCAGACTGGACCATCAACTTGAGCGACATGCGCCAATACGGACCGATTAGCCTTCCTCGCGATGTAGTGTTAACACGGCCAAGAAACGGTATTCGGCTGCGCTTTTTTAGGCTTAGCTGGACAGCAGACGAACTAACCGAAGAATAAATAAACTGATGACTAAGCAATTCACTCAATTCCTAGCACCGGCCAAGTTGAACTTGTTCCTGCATATCCTTGGGCGTCGTGAGGATGGCTATCACGAGTTACAAACGGTGTTCCAGCTGCTCGATTTCGGCGATCAGATGGCATTTGAGGTGAGTAACAACGGCATACTCAGCCTGCACCTATCCTTCAGCGATGGCGTAGAGAATGACACCCCTTTGGACAACAACTTGGTGACCAAAGCTGCAGCGCTACTAAGGTTAGAAGCAGGCAATCCGCTGCTTGGAGCTAGTATCAGCCTGAATAAACGGTTGCCAAGCGGAGCTGGTCTGGGCGGAGGAAGCTCGAACGCAGCTACCTGCCTGGCGGCCTTAAACCGGCTCTGGAGGCTAAATCTAAGCACGGACAAGCTCTGCGAGATCGGCGTAAAATTGGGCGCCGATGTGCCCGTGTTCATCCGCGGAAAATCGGCTTGGGCCGAGGGAATCGGTGAG
>CALKDE010000409.1 GCA_938082955.1 uncultured Pseudomonadales bacterium | reverse complement strand
CCATACCGACCTTCAGGCCAAAGAACATATACTCCACTAAAGCCAATAAGATTACTAATGCTACTATTCCATAATTTTCCCCAAAGCTGCTTTTGCAGCGTTCTATTTTTACAATAATTAACTGCTTTCAATTTTAACGTTGATCATGCGATCCAGATATTGGATCGAGTCGGTGCCGACGATTGGTTCGAATTTGATATCCGGATGCAACTCTCTCATCATCAAATTTAGGAGGCCGTGCGCCGAATTGATCAATGTATCCAAAATAATCTTGTCTGTATCGCAACCTTTAGCCAATGCTACGAGGCGGTCAAAACCAACCAGAAAATTGTCCGTGTGGCGCCTACGAATTGCAGTACCATAGAAGAGGTCGGCGAAGTCAATCTCAGGCGCCCCAGGCGTCGCTATGCCAGGCATCGTTAGGAACAGCCGGGAAAATATTTCAGAATCTCCGCCAGCAAACTGTTTCCAGATCTCCCCGAGCTTCTCAGTTGTGTAGCTATTATTACCAGCCGGGCCCTGCGAAGAGAGAAACAACAAGCCCACTATCGAACCTAGTTGCTTGTGTGTGCTTTCTGCGATCTTAAAAAAAGTCTCTTGTCGCGCATTCATCTCCGTTGCGGCGATGGCGTGGGCCTGCTTCTCGGAGTGCAGGTTATTGCGTTGCAGCTCTTTATTATTCTCGGCTAACACCGATTGCTGAATGAACAAGCCGACCACCAACCACAGAAATGCAAGAAACGCGAACGCTCCCTCAAGAAAGGTGCCCATCTCTTCTATAGGCAGGTCAAGAAAGGAGCCCCAGCCGACGTTTCGCGCTATATAGATGATAAGAAAACAGAACCAGAAGAAGGTAACGCCAAGAGCAAACCAGATGCGCCAGTCTTTAGGGATATAGGAATTCATGGCGCCTAGAGTAAAGCGCTAACTAGGATGGGTCAAACACTTCCTCGGAGCATTTCAATTGGCCGAAAGACCGGCCTAGGGGGCGCTGCTGCTAACGAAGATATCTATTAGGTTATCCCTTATCAAAGGAGCCTCCTCCCACAGCACGAAATGCCCTTGGCCTTCGCGGTTGAGAAACCGAACCTCAGAATTTACAAGCATCCGCTGCATAAACAAAGCGTTGTCAGGATGCACCAATCTATCTTTGCTCCCCTGTACAATTAAAACTGGCATGATGAGGTCCTGCCAACGAGGAACCATAGCTTCCAACTGAGGATACAGCCGCATAATCTCTGCATTTGCTCCCTTTAGACTGGCACCCAACACGAAGCGCGGCAGGGCAACGGCGAGTCGATTGTACCAACGTGGAGCACTCAGCTTTGGATCGCCTGTTGTCGCGACGAAAATCAGACCGGCGATTAACTCGGAATAATTCATCGCGGTGCGCGCTATTACCGGCCCACCATAGGAATGCCCCATCAGCAGTGCCCCCTTTCCGGAACGATCCATATCCAAAAGAGGACGCAACGCTGCTGCCTGTTCATCTAGAGAAGGCACCTTCGTGTCATCATCGCTTCTCCACCCAGGCCGGGTGACGGAGACCATATGAAATTTCTCCTGCATGATCGGATCATTCAGATAACTCATGAATGCCGTGTAAGAGCCAGGTGTCCCATGGACGAATATGATTAGCTGCTTCGGCAGGAGCGACGCTGAGGGAGTGTCAATCTCAACATAGTCGATCGAGCCCAAGGTCTTTACTAACACACTAGCTGACGTGGTGGCCGTATTGTCTTGTTGGGCGAGAAGCGACAGCGGCATAGATAGAGCAAGAATTAAGCCCAGTGCTAGCCAGAACCAAACAGAATGGCGAGTGTTTGACAGATAATTCAACAACTGTAGAACCCCCCTACCGCGCAGATATGAAGACAAGGGCCCATTGCAGCAGAAAGCGCAGGGATGATCAACAAGCGACAATATCGGACTATCGTGCCGTTTTGGCATGAAATCCGATAGACATGGCGTATAATCACTTCTCGATCAAATAGCGTGTCGGAAACTGCCTTGTCAGTTGCAGCGCTCAGCAGCCATAGCTTTAGATGCCGGAATAGGATCATGACCAAGAAACAAACAAAGTTCGATTTTGAGATGGCTCTACAGGAGCTGGAGGCGTTGGTGTCCTCCATGGAAGACGGCGAGCTTAGTCTTGAGGAATCCTTACAAGCATTTGAGAAGGGCATTAAGCTGACCCGCGAGTGTCAGACCGCGCTGAAGAACGCTGAGCAGAAGGTACAAGTATTGCTAAATGAGAACGGCGATACCGAAGAATTAAATCTCGACGAAGTCGAAGAATAAGCTAAGCCAATGAGCACATCGAATACCCTTGAGTTGATTGAGTTTCGGCAGCAATGCCAGCAGCGCGTCGACCAGCGTCTTGGCGCAGCACTAGACGCAGAGATCGTCAGCGTCACACTTCTTGAGGCGATGCGCTATGCCTGTCTGGGTGGAGGCAAACGCATTCGCCCCGTTCTGGCATACGCCAGTGCGCTCGCCGTGGGCGGCGAACTAGCCGCTGCAGACAATGCCGCCGCCGCCATCGAGCTCATTCATAGCTATTCTCTAGTACACGATGATCTTCCCGCGATGGATGATGATGACCTGCGCCGGGGTAAGCCGACGGTACACAAAGCATTCGACGAGGCTACAGCGATACTGGTTGGCGATGCGCTGCAGTCCCTAGCCTTTCAAATTTTAAGCACCGAGGCTGATGCGCTAGGCGCAAACAACCGTCTTGCCATGGTCCAGCTACTAAGTCAGGCCGCAGGCGCCACAGGAATGGTCGGCGGCCAGAGCCTGGATTTCGAGGCTGTCGGTGTAAAACTCAGCATCCAACAGCTAGAGCAGATGCATAGCCTCAAGACCGGCGCCTTAATTCGCTGTGCCGTTCTGCTTGGTGGCATGAGCTGTGGATCGAGCAGCAACTCACAGATGAGCGCTTTGGCGAGCTATGCAGACAATATAGGGCTGGCATTCCAAGTGCAGGACGATATTCTGGATGTAGTCGGAGACACCTCGCAACTGGGCAAACCACAGGGCTCAGACAGCGACAAAAACAAACCCACCTATGTCTCTCTCTTGGGCCCAGATAAAGCGAAGGCTCTAGCTAACTCCCTAGCAGAAAAGGCTATCGCGGCTTTGCAGGGTTTTCCGACTAGCGCAGACCCGCTGCGAGAACTAGCCGCCTTTGTGGTGAGTAGATTGCACTGATCAGGGTATAATTGACGATTCGGTGGCAGTCCTTTACCTTACGCCGGTTTTCACTCCCTCTAGGCTATTAGCTGCAGACATTGCAGACCTTAAACTATCCAGAGGGTATCTGGAGTTGAACAACAACTATGCTAAATGAAATACCCCAGTCCCGGCCTGATACGCCCTTACTGGACAAGGTTAATAATCCTGACGACCTAAAACTGCTGGAGCTAGATCAACTGGCTCAGTTGGCGGAAGAGCTGCGCGCGTTTCTCCTTTATTCGGTAGGTAAGACCGGCGGACATTTCGGTGCGGGGCTCGGCGTTGTCGAGCTAACCATCGCGCTTCACTATGTATTCGATACGCCAAACGACAAGCTAGTGTGGGATGTCGGTCACCAAGCTTATCCACATAAGATTCTTACCGGTCGGCGAGAGCAGATGCTAACCATGCGTCAGGCGGGCGGCCTTGCCGCGTTCCCTAATCGCAGCGAGAGTGAATATGACACCTTCGGTGTCGGTCACTCCAGCACGTCCATTAGCGCCGCGCTAGGCATGGTGGCGGCAGCGAAAGTGCAAGGCAAAGAGCGGCATAATATTGCCATTATAGGTGACGGCGCGATGACGGCAGGCATGGCTTTTGAAGCACTGAATCACGCCGGCCACCTCGATGACAATATTCTTGTTATTCTTAACGATAATAATATGTCCATCTCCAACAATGTTGGCGGACTCTCCAGCTATTTCGCCCGCATGTGGGCAAGCAAGCCCTATAACTTCATTCGCACCGGCAGCAAGCGCGTACTCTCCAAAATTCCTCCCGCGCTGAAGGCAGCGCACCGCGCAGAAGAATATATGAAAGGTATGGTGTCACCTGGCACCTTATTCGAAGAAATTGGATTCAATTACATCGGCCTAATAGACGGGCACGACACCAATGGGCTTGTTGATATACTCAGCAACATAAAAACCTTACGTGGCCCACAACTGCTGCATATCGTTACACAAAAGGGCAAGGGCTACATTGAGTCCGAGAACGATCCCTTCGGCATGCACGCACTTAGCAAGATAGATCCGGGCCCAGCCACACAAACTGAACCAGAAGAGGCGGCCAAAGAAGAAAACGAAGAGCATCCTCCCAAATCCGCATCCCCGCTGAGCTACTCTGAAGTCTTTGGTAATTGGTTGTGTGAAGTTGCGCAATATGATGAACTCACGGTGGGCATAACACCTGCCATGGGAGAAGGTTCGGGCATGCGAAAGTTTGCCGCCAATTTTCCAGATCGCTTTCACGATGTAGCCATCGCCGAACAACACGCCGTAACGTTTGCCGCAGGCATGGCCAGCGATGGTCTTAAGCCAATTATTGCTATCTATTCGACCTTCTTGCAGCGCGGCTATGACCAGTTGATACATGATGTTGCTTTACAGAATTTGAATGTGATGTTTGCCATCGACCGAGCCGGCCTCGTCGGTGAAGATGGGCCCACCCACGCTGGCAGCTTTGATTTGAGTTATCTGCGTTGCATTCCGAATATGCTAGTGATGACACCAAGCAACGAAGATGAAACCCATAAGTTGTTATCTACCGGCTATCATTTCGATGGGCCATCGGCTATCCGCTACCCGCGCGGCAAAGGGCCGGGTCAGGAAATACAAACAGGGCTGAGCCCGGTTGAGATTGGCAAGGCCAAGGTACGCAGGCAAGGTAGCACTGTCGCAATCCTCGCCTTTGGCAGCATGGTCAATCCCACATTAGAAGCTGCTGAAAAATTGGATTCGACAGTAGTGGACATGCGCTTTGTCAAGCCACTGGATAAAGAGATCATTGGAGACATGGCTACCAAGCATCAATTGCTGGTAACCATCGAAGAGAACTCTGTGATGGGCGGGGCGGGCTCTGCCGTAAACGAATTCCTGCTCGCCTCTAACTACCAGATACCCGTCCTGAACCTAGGACTGCCGGATGCATTCTTAGAGCATGGCAAGGTGCCGCAGATGTTAGCCGACGTAGGCCTCGATGCCGCAAGCATCTGCGCAGCTATCAAGAAGAAATTGAAAGACTGTAAAATTCAATCTGAAGCTGTCTGAGACAGCGCTTCAATCACCACCCTCGATCAGTTATCCATCTAACCAACAGCGGAGTACAGCGTGTCCACAAGCGAAGAGAGAGCACTACGCCACAAGAAGGCAATGCAACGTAAGAAAGAACACATAGACGGTCGCATCGCGGCGGCCACAATCGATAAAGGCCTCCTAGTGGTCCTCACCGGTAACGGTAAGGGCAAGAGCACTTCTGCCTTTGGTATGCTCGCACGCAGTGTTGGCCACGGACTGCGCTGCGGCGTGATTCAATTTATAAAGGGCCAGTGGGAATGCGGAGAGCAGATGCTGTTCGCCGACAATCCGTTAGTTGAATTTCATGTAATGAACACCGGTTTTACTTGGGAAACTCAAGACCGCGACACGGAC
>CALKDE010000408.1 GCA_938082955.1 uncultured Pseudomonadales bacterium | reverse complement strand
ACCCAACCACCGCCATGGTAATAAACGACGATAGGGTGAGGACCGGCAGTTGCCGGTCGATAGAGCCGATAGTCTAGCTCCCCATCTGGACCCGGCAGTTTGCTATCGATAATTTCGCCTACATCAGGGCCTGGTGCGCGAGTGGCTGCATTTGCATCCATAGCCGCACGGGCTTGGTCGACAGGCAATGTTTCTAATGGGGGTTGCTCCAGGCTTGCTATAAGATCGAGCACCATCTGCACGTCAGGCTTAACGTAACGAATTACACCTTCATTGCAATGGAAACCTGCAGGGCCTGATTGTTCGAACCCAAGGTAGTCTCGTTCAACCACTTCATTGCAGGCTTGTCGATACGTATCGACGCCACCAATATAAGGAAGAAAGACTCGGGGTTTGCCCGGCACGTTTGCACCCATATACCAACTGTTAGCAACTGGATAAAGGGTGAGGTTGGCAAAGTCATTAACATGGGTTGCCCAACCTTCCTGGGCGGCAGCAGTTGCTTCGAGAGTTTTTAAACCCTGGTTGCGTAAATGCTCAAACGCGGCAGTTATCCAATCCACATGCTGCTCTATAGAGACAACCATATTTGATAACACCGAAGGACTGCCAGGACCTGTGATAGTAAAAAAATTAGGAAAGCCATGGACGTTCAATCCCAGGTAGGTCTTTGGACCATCTTCCCAAACATCTTTTAGCTCAATGCCATGGCGACCACGAATGTCTACGGCAACGATAGCGCCAGTCATAGCATCAAAACCTGTAGCAAACACAATGGAGTCAAACTCCATTGATTCTTCAGTCGTATCGATGCCTGTTTCGGTGATTGACTCGATTGGCGTGTGACGCAGGTTGATGAGTTTGCTGTGTGGCAGATTAAACGTTTCGAAGTAGTTCGTTTCGAGGCACAAGCGTTTGGTGAACAGTGGAAAATCTTTAGCGCAAAGATCTTCGGCAGTTTGTGGATCGGTGACTTTGGCCCGCACTTTGTCTCGGAAAAATTCTGCTACTGAATCATTGGCAGCCTGATTAGATACCAGGTCAGTGAATAAAGTGTTTATCGTTAATAAATCACCACGGGCAAAGCCTTTTTCCAATCTGCGTTGGCGTTCTTGTGGCTCAACTGTGAAGAAAGGCTCTTCGCTCCTAGGCAGGGGAACGCCCGCCCTCGACCATCGCGCCTCTTCGTGATAGGTATCACGATCGGCCTGTAATTTTTGTAGATGTTCCTCGCGAACTGGGCCGTTGTTTGCGGGCGCGGCGTAGTTCGCCGTTCTCTGAAACACCGTAATCTGGCTCGCTTCTTTAGCGATAAGCGGAATTGATTGAATGCCTGAGGACCCAGTACCGATGACCGCTACGCGCTTGCCAGTAAAGTCGACGCCATCGTGGGGCCAGGCATTTGTGGAATACGTTGTGCCACCGAAGCGATTGGCGCCAGGCACATCGGGTTCTTTGGGTAATGACAGGCAACCGGTAGCCATGACATAGAATTGGCTAGTTAAACAGTCGCCGTTGGCAGTTGTTACTTTCCACTGCGATGCGTCTTCGTCCCAATCGGCTCGTTCTACTCGCGTGGAGAATTGAATGTCGCGCCGCAAGTCATAGCGATCGGCGACGAATTGCAGATAACGCAGAATCTCCGGCTGTGTGGCATAACGTTCTGACCACTGCCATTGCTTCTCTAGTTCCGGATCGAAGCTATAGGAGTAGTCTAAGCTCTCAATGTCGCAGCGTGCACCCGGATAACGATTCCAGTACCAGGTCCCACCCACATCATCCCCGGCTTCTAGGGCAATCGCGGAAAAACCCGCTACACGTAGTTTGTGAAGTAGATACAAGCCAGCCATGCCTGCCCCCACAACGATGACATCATACTGCTTATTACTCGATCCAAGTTTGTTCATTTTTGTTACTCAATTATTGTTAAATCTTTTTCGGTAATGCACCGCGGCCTGAAAGATTATAACGAAGCGCCACAAGGAAACAACATACACAGGCTATCAGCGCTACGATTCTCAAAGCGAACTGTGGCTATGGCTGACGCCGGAATAAGCAACAAGAACCCGATTGTTTGTAGAGCGTATTTTAAGATTTTTATTGTTCTGTCGCTCTGCCTGATTTAGTTGTTGGCTTAAATGCCAACAACACGCTGCCTGCAGTTCAGCCGACGCGACCGTATCTGGAGTTCACGAACAAGAAACCAGCACCGACGGCAATACCATGAACGTCGATCGATCCACCCAAACCTGGCACTAAACTCCCAGAAACTTGACATGTCATATGACATGCCGCAGCATGTCAGCCAGGTCAACGTAAGGACAACAGTATGGGTAAGCAATATAAGCACCTCTATTTGATTACTAAAAAATCCTTGTCGATGGCAGCCCTGCTCAGTGCTTCAACAGGGGCTTTGGCGCAGCCCTCCGATGAACCGACTTATTACGGAGAAGCCCTTGATGCATTAAGTCGTAACTGTGCCGAATGCCACCGACCAGAAGGTCCTAATCTGGGCGGGGTGCAAGCACCGTTTTCTGTCCTGAGTTTTGAGGAAGCAAAAATTTGGGCACCATTGATAGCCCTGCGACTTAAAGACGGATCTATGCCTCCTTGGGGCGCACACCAACAGCACCAGGGAACATTCAAGAACGAGCGTTACATCTCTGATGAAGACAAGCAGCTTCTAATCAGCTGGGTTGAGGCGGGTGCGCTGGAAGGTGATGCCAAGGATCAGCCGACTGCAGATGAACTCGCTCTTAGCGCACCGGCGAATGAGCCTACGCTGGCACCGGACGGTTCCATGTGGTGGATGGGAGTGCCCGATGCGACAGTTGCCTTTGCTGACCCGGTGCAGGTATGCGAGGAAGCATCCGATTGGCAACCCACGATACTCATGCACCGTACCGGGGGTGATTTGAGCAAGCATCAATGGGCTCAAGCATCAGAGATTCGGCCCGACAGCTCCACAATGCACCACGGGACTTCCAACTATCTGGGAGTAGCCGTGCCTGGTCGAGGCCCTCAAGTCTATCCCGATGGATGGGGCTTTCTTGTGCCCGCGGATCCATTTATTACCCTTAATATGCACTATGCCAAGCAGTCAGGCCCTGGCACTGCCGTGGACGATAACACCGTTGGTGGTTTCCTCTTCTATAAGCCAGGTGATGTAATCGATTACGTGGTTCAAAACACGATTCCAATGAACACGGACATTGTGATTCCACCAGGCGATCCCAACTACATGGCTACACATGAGCACATGATCGAGGAAGACATTCTGCTGCTTGCGCTGGCCCCTCATTCTCACTATCGCGGCAAGGCGGTAAAGCTTGAACTGGAACTGCCCGGTGTAGATGAGCTGGAAACTCTGTTGTGGGTGCCCGACTATGACTTCAACTGGCAATTTCACTATGAGTACCATGAGCCGAGATTACTTCCAGCGGGAGCAAAAATGCATGTGACCTGGTGGTTTGACAATTCCGCTGAAAATCTAGCGAATCCTGACCCTACAGCTGAAGTTCGTTGGGGACCTAAATCATCAGATGAAATGATGAACGCCCGCTATTACTTCACCAAGCCAGAGCCGCAGGGAATCGTCGTGGGAGATGCAATCCCCGAATCCCTACTTGCCCAGGCTCGAAGCGCGGAACAATATTACCGGGGCCAGCAGACTGGCTGGGATACGAAAAATATTAGCCAGCTGTGCGGACCACAGTCAGGGCCCTAAAAAACGGAAAACCAAGAAAACGCTTTTTGCAGCATGTCATTTGACATCTCAAACAATGAAAAAACATGTCAAATGAAATAGAACAGCAACAATCAGACACTGAGAAACAGTCAGCTGGTTCCGATCGAAAGCAACAAATTCTCCTACAAGCGGTCGAGATCATAGCATCAGAAGGCTACGCCAAGCTGTCAATGCGATCTCTGGCGCGTGCCAGCGGCATAACACTGGGTGCGCTGCAATACCATTTCAGCACCTGGGCTGACATGCTGCGTGCATTGAACAGCTATATTCTTGATCAGTACGATAAAGTTTGGGAGACGATGACTCCCAAAGACAGACCGCCGACTCTCCAGGGTTTCATGCGGCTGGTTTTAGAAGATGCTCCTGGTTCAGCACTTCATTCGGGGAAATTGCTCCCACAATTGTACGCGATGTCTCAGGTCGAACCGATAATGGAGGAACTACAGAATGAGATCTCTAATAAGTACATTAATGTAGTGGAGAAGCTGCTCGCAGATCACCAGCCCCAGACACCGCGTGCAGAAGTATTGGCAATTATGTTAATGCTCAGAGGGTCTAGACTACTACGAGACGAAATCCATAAGTGGGACGTTGAGGTTGATGAGGTCCATGACGCCCTTATCGAAATGGCGAATGCAAAGTACCGCAAACCAAAAACCAAACCTAGTTGAGAAACAGGTTTGAATGCAGTAATAAATTTGAGCTGAGATAAATTATGCTGGAACAACGTTCGAATCTCCTTGTTACCACTCTTGTGCTCCTGGTTTTCACTCCCCAGCTAGGCTGGACACAAGCTGCCGGCAGCCGTGTCTTTACAGCAGATAAAACTCCCTGGGGACATCCGGATATTCAAGGGGTCTGGGATCGACGCACCATTACACCCTTAGAAAGGCCTGAACGTTTCGCGGACAAAGCTTTTCTCACAGCGGAAGAAATAATTGCTTACGAAAAGGCAAGCGCTGCTCGAGAGGATGGCAAACCATTGGATGCCCGCCGCGCTGGAATAACGGTGCATGATCCGCAAGACTTGGACTATGGCTCAACTGTTCTAGCAACCGGACAAACGTCTCTAGTGGTCGACCCTCCGAACGGACGCATTCCAGCCTACACACAAGCTGCCGTTGAGCGCGCTGCAGCCGCGCAACAACTTCGTGAAAGCAGAGGTTCCGCGGACAGTTGGACTGATCGTAGTCTGAATGAGCGCTGCCTAACCTGGGGCATGCCGCAAGGAATGCTCCCACAAGCCTACAATAACAATATTCAAATAGTTCAAACTGCCAATGAAGTAATGATACTCACTGAGATGGTGCATGACGTCCGCATTATTCCCCTCGATGGGCGCCCTCACATTCCGAGAAATATTACCCAATGGCATGGCGATTCTCGAGGGCACTGGATTGGGGAAACACTTGTTGTTGAGACGACAAACTTCTCTGCAAAATCTAACTTTCGCCGCTCAGGTTCCAATTTACATTTGGAAGAACGTTACACAAGAATCGCCGACGATAGATTGCAATATGAATTTACCGTCACCGACGACACTACTTGGGAGCGCCCTTGGACAGTGTCTTTCCCAATGGTTAAAGGAGGCGAACCCCTCTATGAATTTGCCTGCCATGAAGGAAACTACGGCTTAGAAAATATATTGCGAGCAGCCCGGCATCTTGAGAAGCAACAACAATAGCTTTCCCTATTGAA
>CALKDE010000407.1 GCA_938082955.1 uncultured Pseudomonadales bacterium | reverse complement strand
CGTTCCTGCGCGGGCTTCTCATGCATGGCGCTATCGGCACGGCCATCGGCGGCGTATGCACGCTAGTCGGCGAGCCCGAGAATATCGTTATCGGCAGCGCGGCCGAATGGGACTTCGTTACATTCGCCACAATGGTTGGGCCCGCTACGATCCCGACACTTATCGCCGGCGTATTTACCTGTTTCGTTTTAGAGAAGTTAGGTTGGTTTGGCTATGGTGCCGAGCTGCCAGCTAACGTAAGGAAAATCCTGGCGGATGAAGATGCGAAGCTACAAGCAAAAGCCACCAAGGGAGACACCTTGGTAATCTACTTTCAGCTCGTAGTAGCAATCTTAATGATTATTGCCCTATCTCTTCACCTTGCCGAGATCGGACTTATCGGACTCGCTGTAATCATCCTCGCCTCATCGATGATCGGTGTTACCGACGAGCATTCAATCGGACAGGCATTTACCGAAGGGCTTCCTTTTGCATCATTGCTAGTGGTGTTCTATGTCATCGTCGCTATGATCAATAGCCAAGAGATGTTCACTCCAGTCATGAATTGGGTGCTTGAGATGGAAGGTAGCCAGCAGGTCTTCATGGTCTTCCTTACCAATGGTTTCTTATCCGCCATCAGTGACAACGTGTTTGTAGCAACGATCTACATGAACCAGATCACGCCGCTGATGGAACAGGGCTTAATGACTCGAGAGATCTTCGAGGCTCAGTCGGTCGCCGTGGTAATGGGAACGGGTATCCCAAGCATGTCCACACCAAATGGTCAGGCTGCATTCCTGTTCTTGCTAATGTCGTCAATCGCACCGCGAATTCGACTTGGCTATGGTCGCATGGTCTATATGGCGCTACCGTACTTCCTAGTCACTACTACTGTTGCCGGTATCATCATGTACAACTGGCTCTGATAGAGCTTAGTAGGATTGCACCTGATTCGAGGTGCACAGAAAAGGGAAGAGCATTGCTCTTCCCTTTTTTCGTTCTTGCTATAGCCCTGCTTCTTTACGCGATCTCTTTAGAGAAGCAATGTTGTTTGCCCCCAGCATGATTTCTAAATTCCTTGCTCCTTCGAAGATACTTCAAATTTTCCCTCTTCTTAAAGTTCTGACATACTAACTTGTTCCCATTTTACGAGCCCGCAGTGATGGTTGACCCTGTTTCAAAATCCTCTTCTCACGCCCAGGCTGAAGCCGGATCGAGTTCCGTGTTAAGTCTACAGAATGTTTCCAAAACCTATGGCGAATTCACAGCGGTAGACGAGTTAAGCTTTTCTATTCCAAAGGGCTCGATCTACGGTTTTCTTGGCCCTAATGGAGCTGGAAAAACCACTACGATTCGCATGATTCTGGATATCATAAAACCCAGCAGTGGCAGCGTCAGTATCCTAGGTCACTCGTCAGCCCTAAAGGTGCGCAATCAGATAGGCTATCTGCCAGAGGAGAAAGGCCTCTATAAAAAGATGCAGGTGTGGGCGCTGATTCAATACTTCGCCATGTTGAAAGGCATGAAGAAACACGAAGCAAAAGATCAGGCTTGGCGTCTGCTAGAAAAGTACGGTTTGAAAGATTTCGCCGAGTCGAAAGTTGAATCTCTCTCCAAAGGCATGGGGCAAAAAGTGCAGGTGCTCTCGGCTGTGGCACACGAACCCGAGCTGGTGATCCTTGATGAACCCTTCTCTGGACTAGATCCGGTCAATCAGACCGTGTTAGAAGACCTCATCAAGGACATGGCGAAGAACGGTCAGACCGTGATTTTTTCAACTCATGTTATGCAACATGCCGAGCGGCTATGTGACCAAATTCTGCTAATCGCAAAGGGTAGAAAGATCTTCGATGGAACCGTCAGTGAGGCCAAGGCTACAATCCCCCGCCGAGTCATGCTCGAATCGGCGGGGGATGTGGCGTCATTGAATTCTATCGATGGTGTCATGGAAATAGGTCGAGGTGGAGAAGTAGACACTCACGATTCAGCTAAGCAGCAATGGCAGTTGCAGATAAGCGAACAATTAAATCCGCAGGACATCTTGCGTAGCTGTTTCGAGAAAAATATTTTACTAAGTCGATTCGAATTTACTGAACCTAGCCTGCACGATGTTTTCGTTCACCTAATTGGTGATGATGCGAAGGAGCACGCCTTCCGATGAACATGATTCGATTGATAGCTTGGCGCGAATACATGGAAAACGTTAAGACTAAAGGATTCTGGGCGGGAATTTTAATCTTTCCCCTAATTTTTACGGCCGTTTATTTTCTGCAGACTACTCTCTCCAATGCGACCCCTACTCGATATTACATCTTGGTGGATCAATCAGGTGAGTACACAGCAGCTGTAGAAACAGCAATAGAGCGCGAGCACCAGCGACGAATTCTAGGGGAGTTCGTAAGCTACTTAATAGAGAATCGCAAGGAGTCCAATCTCGACCTAACGGCCGCCGGACAAACGAATCCGGCGGACCAATTAATAGACGGCGCCGATGCCAACGAAGTAGCAGCACTGGAACAATGGTTAGACAGTGGCGGCCTGAATTTCGCTCTGACAATCGCACGCCCAGCGCTAAAGGAAGAGATACCGCCTTTTGAGCAGCCCTCACGCCAGTTTATCTCCGCGGAACTACCCGAAGGTATCGATAGCTCGGCAACGCCCGAAGAGATAGCGCAGGCGCTTCGACCGTATCTCAGTGGCGATAGAAAGCTAATAGTGGATTCACAGCCCAGCGATCTATTCGCATTAATTCTCATTCCTGACAACGTGAATGAAGATGTCTCGCGCCCGGGCGTTATTCCTCAGCCAGCCGGGCGACCGACAGGTATTCAGTATTGGGCGAGAAACCTCACAGACTCTCGCCTACCAGATGCCATTATTAGTAGTATCAATTCAGAGATTCGTAATCGCGAATACATAGACTTGGGAGTAGACAATCAGGTCGTCCGCGATGTGCAACGCACACGCATGCCCATTAGCCAGCTCGATCCGACAGCAGCCATTGGAGAGGAGGAGGTAAGCGTAGCAGACACCTTTCAGCAACTCGCGCCAATCGGATTCGTCTATCTGATGTTTGTGTCATTAATGCAGAGTGTCCAGTACCTGCTAAGCAATACGATAGAAGAGAAGTCGAATCGCATCATTGAAGTGTTGCTCGCCTCTGTGACTGCCGGCGAACTGATGATGGGAAAACTCCTAGGTATTGGTTTATCAGGATTGACGACTATAGCGGTATGGTTACTTTCATTTTTCCTGTTTATCACACTCTATCAGAGCAGTCAGACAGAACTTATAGGTCAAATACTAGAAGTTATTCTCGGCTCTGAATTAATCCCCTGGTTTGTGTTCTATTATTTCGCGGGTTATGCGCTCTACTCTGGTGTGTTTCTAGCAATAGGGAGTCTGTGTAATACCTTAAAAGAAGCACAGGCGATGATGATGCCGATGATCATGATTCAAGTGATCCCGCTCGCGATGATGGTGTTTGTGGTTCGCGATCCGAACAATACGATAGTGAGAATCATGTCCTGGTTCCCTCTATTTACTCCCTACCTCATGATGAATCGCGCAGCTGCCGATCCGCCACTTATCGATGTGGTTGGCACCACCGTTGTATTACTTCTTAGCACCGTCTTCGTTCTGTGGCTTTGCGGCAAGGTTTTTCGCATGGGTGTACTGCGCACCGGTCAGCCACCTAGGCTGATTGAGCTTCTACGCATGATTCGCCAAGGAAATTAGCAGTCTTAGGAGCGATCTAGTCTTTCGGGGGAGATTCGGTAGGAGACGATGTCTGTTCGCAATGCACGCATTGCTTGGTTAACAAATTCAGAAAAATGCTCTTCACATAAAATTGTTTGCGACAGTTAGGACAATTTTTCATCGACATGTCGATTGCAAAACCAGCGTAGACAGCCATGTAAATCCACATCATAGAATCAATGCTGTGCCCATTGTTAAGCAGCATCCAGATCGACACAACATACACCGGTAGAGTCCAGAAACAGACAGCCAGACGAGTCCGCGCTCTGACGATACCACGCAGATCCTTACCAAACTTCACAGCGTCCGGCGTTTTCAGGGTTTTCTCATTGGGCTGCTGAGATTTAGGCATTCGCTTAAAAGGGCTCTTGTCAGACTAATAAGGAATTTACCGCGTTCCACCCCTGACTTAAACCAATAAATAACAAAATACCTGCCAGCAAGCGATTAACCACTGTACTACTTTCTTGTAGGCGGGTTTTCAAATAAGTGCTCGCTACAACAAAGCCGTATAAAGCAACAAACTTACCAATGAATACTCCAAGCAAAAATCCAGCTAGGGTCAGCCCCATAGAGTGAAATTCGAAGTACTGACTGATTGTCGCTAATGCGAAGATCCAAAATGGTACAGCTTGGGGATTCAGCCCCGCAATTATTAGTCCGTTTCGGAAGAAGGATAACGGCCTACTTTGTTTTTTCTCTAGAGAGGCTTCTGGTTCTGGCTTACGGGTAAATATGAAAATGGCCAAGCCAATAAAAGTGAATGCTAGAAAGAATTTGATAAGAACATTCGCTTCGAGGAAAGAGCTTATTAGCATGCCGAAGCATATTGCAATCAACGCCTGTAGAATCTCGATAATTGAGGCGGCGAATGCAACCTCTATACCGCTGCGTCGGTCATAGTCGAGTGTTGTCTTTGCTACCAGCAGATTGATCGGACCGAATGGAATAGTGCCTAGTAAACAGACGAGAAATCCAACGAATAAATAAGTGAATGGGTCCTCCACGCCTACTGATAACCCTTTGCCTGCAGATTAAACAAGGTAGCGTACTGCCCATCCAGATCAAGCAATTGTTGATGACTGCCCTGTTCCATGACCCCCGCCTTGTCTAGCACGATAATATGATCGGCCATGCGGACTGTAGAGAATCGATGAGAAATAATTATTGAGATTCGATTGTCGGTTAAGTCGCCAAAGTGCGCAAAGATTTCCGCCTCGGCTCGCGCGTCAATAGCCGCCGTGGGTTCATCCAAAATTAAGATGTCCGCTTTGCTGCGCATGAAGGCGCGAGACAACGCGATCTTCTGCCATTGACCGCCGGACAATTCCTGACCGTCCTTGAACCAGGTGCCAAGCTGCGTCTGGTATTTCTGTGGCAGGTCTTTCACGAATTCCGCGGCCATACCCTTACGTGCAGCCTCGGAAATTTGATCGTCCTCGCCGATGCTATCAACATCACCTATTCCGATATTCTCGCCAACGATCAATTGATAGCGAGCAAAGTCCTGAAAGATCACGCCGACCTTTTCGCGGATGGTATCAAGGTCCCACTCTTGCAAATCCAAGCCATCCACGAGTATGCGACCCTCGGTAGGAGTGTACAGACGCGTAAGCAATTTAATCAGCGTCGTCTTACCGCTGCCATTCTCACCTACAATCGCCAGACTCTCGCCAGGGGTGATATGTAAGTTGATCTTGTTCAGTGCCGGCGTCTGCGCCCCGGGATAGGAAAAACTAACATCCTCAAAGCGAATTCCATCGGCTGGGTCAGGGCCTTGCGTCTTGTTTCCCGTATGCTCCGGCACCTTGTGCGCCAGATACTCGGTGAGATTCGATAGATAAAGATTATCTTCGTACATACCATTTATTGAGGTCAGGCTGTTTGTTACGGCATTCTGGCCAAGGCGGAACTGAGCAATGTACATCGTCATCTGCCCAATAGTGATGGCGCCGGCGATAGCAGCAAAACCTACCCAGCCATAGGCAAAGTAGAACGCCGCGCTAGCAATTAAACCTAGAATATATCCCCAAAAGCCTCTCCTTAGAACCAGGGATCTATCTTCTTTATAGATGTTGCGAAAGATATCTACATAGCGCTGTAGGAACATCTTGCCCAACTGCAACAGCTTCACTTCCTTGACGCCATCTTCGCGCGTCAGCACCATTTCTAGATAGATCTGCATGCGCCGCTCGGCCGAACGCCTGCGGTGTATGCGAAATGCCTCGCCCGAAAATTTCGCCTCAGCAATGAATGCTGGGACCCCGGCAAGGCCAAGTAGTAAGACAGCATAAGGGGAGAATTGAAATAGCCATATACCAATTGTAATAAGAGCGATGACATCTCTGAATAGGTCGAACGTCTTTATAACAAGGCTAAGTGGACGACTGGATGCTTCACGACGAGCACGCACAAGCTTGTCGTAGTACTCCGCATCTTCGAAGTGTGCAAGTTCGAGAGTAAGCGCCTTCTCAAGAATCATCACATTGATTTTATTTCCCAACAACACACGTAATATAGATTGGCAGACTGTGCTTATACGTTGGGCACCGGTCATCAGTACCACTAACCCGGCTTCCAGAAAGACATAGTAGAGCGCATCGCTACGTAATTTCTCTGCGTTGCTGCCATCGCCTTGAAAGGCATTGGAAACCACGTCTACGAATAGGCCGCCCACAGAAGCAATCAGCGCTGGCAGCACGCCCGATGCCAAGGTAGTCAGCGCCATGATGATTGTTAGCTTCGCACTGGTACTCCAGACGATCTCTAGGGCGACTCCGCTATATTGAAATACCGAGAGGAATTTCTTAATGGGATTTTGAGAATTTTGATTTTCCAAACTACGCTCAGACTAGGGTTTGAATTCGAAATAAAAAAAGGGTCTTAGTTAGCACCAAGACCCTTCACGTTCTATCTTGCTGTAAATTAGTGTTTAGGACTAATTAATTTACAAACTATAACTTCTTAACTATAACTTCTGAACTATAACTTCATAAACTTAAGTACGATGCGATCGGTATTGCGCTCCAAAGATGGATCGAATGGACCAACCGAATGATCGTCTGCATCGTTGTTTAGTAAGTCACTAGCTCCTGCCAGTACGAAACCAGATTCGAGCACTGCCTTAACAGCATCATCAAATGCGATTCTATGTAGAGTCGCATTGTCTGCGCCAGGCGTGCCCTCGTGATCAATCACAGCCAATATTCCACCGGATTTTAGTGCACCCATAACCTGACCCAGGATGCCCTGAGCGGCGGCGGGATTGGAATTGTGAAAGTCATGGAAGTTCAATGCTGTGATAGCCAAGTCCACGGAATTCGCTGAAATATCAGAGATGTCAGTTAGCCACTCATCTACATTAGCCAGTCGATCTGCCCTGGCAGTCGCTGCCTCAGCAGAACGGCCTCCTGGGCGATTCTGCATAAGCACCTTACCGTTAGAACCTACGGCGTAAGATAGAACTTCTGTGTACCAGCCACCGGATGCATTGACATCCAGCACAGTCATTCCCGCTTCCACGCCAAAAAAGTCCAATACAGCTGGAGCTTGACGACTGGTGTCTCTTTCTTTATCTGCCGCTGGACGATCGGGACTTGCCATCGCTCTTTCTAGAGCGGCCATATCTAGCGCCTGGGCACTGCTGCAGACTAAGCTGCAAACTGCGAGCAAAGATAATACGGATTTCATAATCATGACCCTTTTATGTGAGTTCCTAGTGTTGATCCTGCCTAGTCTCTTTAAAGATGCCTATAGCTGGAAATTTTCTCTGAAAGCACCTATTTTAAAGAAAGGTTTTGAGTACAGGGCATAGCAGCATAAACCAAGCACGGTGGGGAGTACACAGTTATTCTATAAAGTGAAAACCCGCTCTAGAAGGCCATTTTATGGGTGATCACAGAGTCAGTGTAGCCGGCGTTCAATCTTAAGTTCGGACTCGAAAAAGTCCTTCACCTGCAGCAATTGCGACACATCTCCCTCACTTTCCATGAGAGGCATATGCATTTCAATATCACCCAGAATATTGGTAATACTGCTTGTATCTAACGTACTGAGGTCCAGATCGAAGGGGAAATTAGATTCCTTTGACATACTATGACTACTCCGTAAGGTGCTCAGGTTCCGATTTGGCCCGAAATTTCGCACAAAAGAAGTATCGACTGACTTTAAGAAATCTTCATAAGAAATTCTTATATATAGAGTTTTTTGGAATTTTTAGTTGAAAGATAATATTAACAACGTTAACTTTACGCTGTAAACATCAGGCATTACACTGTGCCACGAAGCTAATGACGCGCCTTCTTCGCTCAAAGAATAAAAGAATAATAAGCAGCAGGACAGGTATGTCCTATTATCAGTTGAGGGGTTTCATGATGACGGCTTTGATCAAGGCCTGGGCAGATTTCACTATTGCCTACCGCCTCCCAATCATTGTGGGGTCGATAGCGCTCCTGCTCGTCGCGCTGCTCACGGGCAAAGACATACCCTTCGATAACAGTAGTGAACGTTACTTCGTCGCCGGTGATCCAACCGCACTCGAATACGACAACCTAATAGAGCTCTTCGGTGACAATGAATACCTCATCGTTGGCTTTGAGGCTACGTCTAGTGAATCCGATATTTTTAATGCGGACACGTTACGCGACATCGCTAAAGTTTCTGATTTTCTCGAATACC
>CALKDE010000406.1 GCA_938082955.1 uncultured Pseudomonadales bacterium | reverse complement strand
CGCGGCAAGTGGGTCGCCATGTTGTTTACACTCTTGGTGGATTTCTCTGCCGTGAGTATCGGTGTATTGGGCCGTTATATATTCACGACACAAGGTGTTGAGCCGGATACGGTGTTAGGTAATGGCGCGCAGAATGTTCTTTCTGAGTTAGTCGAATTCACATTTCCACCGCTAATAGTAGGTTTATATGTTGCTGCAGTTTTGTCTGCGATTATGTCCACCGTATCATCGTTGTTGGTCATGGCGGCTGGGTCTGTTACTCACGATCTGTATGCAAAGATTATCAATCCACACTTGACCGATTCTCAGGCGGCTAGGCTGTGCCGCGTTATAACAATTGTATTTGCCGTTCTTTCCTTAGGTCTAGCCATTACAGTTTCGATCGCGTCACCAGAGCGAACTATATTCTGGTTCGTTATCTTCGGTTGGGCGGGAATCGCTGCTACGTTTTGCCCGATGATGCTCATGTCCCTCTTCTGGACTCGATTCACGGAGAGGGCAGCGATTGCCTCAATGATTACCGGCTTCTCCATGACGATGATCTGTAAGTTTGTCATTCAGGATATGGAGTCCATTGGGCCTATTTTTGTTGCGCTAGAAACAATGCCGCCATCGTTTCTTTCTGCGTTGATAGTTGGTTACATCGTCACTATTGTTTGGCCTGATGATGAATTGGCCGCACAGTATCAGGCTGACCTAGATAGCATAGGACATGGTCTGAGCGGCATCGAGGCTAGGCCGGTAGAGTCGGTAGTTAATAACTAGTCGAAATTTGTATTAAATGAATGAAGGAGGATCCCCGTGACTCTGAGTAGAGAGCAACTTGAAGCACACTGGATGCCGTTTACCGGCAATCGACAATTCAAAAACCATCCAAGAATGATGGCCTCTGCTAAAGGTGCGTACTACACGGACGCAGATGGCAAGAAGATATTCGATGGTCTCTCCGGTCTGTGGACGTGTGGGCTAGGCCATGGTCGCGAAGAAATTACCGCTGCTGTCAGTGCGCAGATGTCCAGCTTGGATTACTCGCCAGGTTTTCAATACGGGCACGAGCTTTCTTTCGAACTTGCGAATAAAGTAGTAGAACTGACCCCTTCAAAGCTAGATCATGTATTCTTTACAGATTCTGGATCTGAAACAATCGATACGGCATTAAAAATGGCGCGCGGTTATTGGCGTAGCAAAGGCCAGCCGGGGAAGTCTAAGTTTATAGGCAGGATAAAGGGCTACCATGGGGTTAACTATGGTGGTGTTGGTGTGGGAGGCATTGGATTCAATCGCAAGTTGTTCGGTCAGTCCGTGGATGCAGATCACATGTGCGACACTTTGCTGGATGAAAATAAATTTAGTCGAGGAATGCCCGCGGTGGGCGCGCACCTTGCTGATGAATTAGAGCAGTTGGTGCAGCTGCATGATGCCTCTAACATTGCCGCAGTAATTGTCGAGCCCCTATCTGGCACCGCAGGTGTCTTGCCGCCTCCGGTTGGTTACTTGAATCGACTGCGTGAGATTTGCGACAAGCACGACCTGCTATTGATCTTCGATGAGGTTATCACCGGCTTCGGTAGAATGGGTTCAATGACCGGTGCAGAAGAGTTCGGTGTAACACCGGACATCATGACTGTTGCTAAGCAGATCACCAATGGAACTATCCCATTAGGCGCTGTAGTGGTTGGATCTGAACTGTATGACACTTTCATGGACAATGGCGGCCCAGACTATATGGTTGAATTTCCCCATGGTTATACTTACTCGGCCCATCCTGTCGCCTGTGCAGCAGGCATCGCTGCGCTAGATGTATTAGTCGATAACAAGCTAATAGACAATGTGAAGAGCATGTCTTCGAAGTTTGAGGCAGCGGTACATTCGTTGAAAGGCAGTCCTTTTGTGACTGACATTCGCAACTATGGGTTGTCTGCAGGTATTTCCTTAGCGCATTACCCGGGTGAACCACTGCGTCGTCCATTCGAAGTCGGGCTGAAGTGTCTAGAGAAAGGCTTCTATGTGCGATGGGGCGGGGACACAATTCAATTGGCGCCGCCGTTCATCGTCGACGAGAAGCAGATCGATGATCTGATCAATGCAGTAGGGGAGTCCTTGCATGAGTTCACTTAAAGCGTATGAAACACTCGGGCATTACATTAATGGGCGAGTTAAAGACGGTAGTGTCGAGACGCTCGATGTCACTAACCCGTCAACGGGCCTAGTGGCTAAGAAGTTAGCTTGTGCTGCACAGCCCCAACTGGAAGAGGCAATCGTTGCGGCTAGCTTCGCCTTCGCGGCCTGGCGCAACACGCCGCCTTCGAAGCGCGCAAAGATACTCTTTCGTTTTAAGCAGTTGCTAGAGGCGAACATTGATGAGATCTGTCAGGCGATTACCGCCGAACACGGCAAGGTCTTGGATGATGCTAGGGGCGAGCTAATTCGCGGAATTGAAGTCGTTGAATACGCCTGTGGCATTTCCGAGTTGCTCAAGGGTGAGCACTCCAAGAATGCAGGTCCTGGTATAGATAGCTGGTCAGAATTTCAGGCGCTAGGCATCGTGGCAGGTATCACTCCTTTTAATTTCCCTGCCATGGTTCCGATGTGGATGTTTCCCATGGCGATTGCCTGTGGCAATACGTTTATTCTCAAGCCGTCGGAGCAAGACCCCAGTGCTTCGCTGTTGCTCGCGAAGCTATTTACCGAGGCGGGATTGCCCGATGGCGTCTTCAATGTGGTTAATGGAGATAGGCGTGTTGTGGAATTGATATTGGATGACCCGCGTATTCAGGCAGTGAGTTTTGTTGGCTCTACCCCAATCGCCGAATCAATTTATCAGCGAGCGAGTAAGGCAGGAAAACGTGTGCAGGCCTTAGGCGGCGCCAAGAATCACGCCGTCATCATGCCCGATGCTGACTTGGATAACGCAGTAAATGCGTTGGTGGGTGCTGCATATGGTTCTTGTGGTGAACGTTGCATGTCGATTTCCGTAGCTGTTTGTGTGGGTGAGGACACTGCAGACAAGGCGGTCGCTGCGCTTGCCAGTCGAGTGAAGAAGTTAAAAGTAGGCCCTGGCACTGACATCGAAAATGATATGGGGCCGCTTATTAGCGCGGATGCGCTTGAACGTATCAATGCCTACATAGAACAGGGTTTGGATCAAGGTGCTGAATTAATTGTCGATGGCCGTGGTTTAAAGGTAGAGGGAAGCGAGAACGGGTATTTCATCGGCGGTAGTCTGTTCGATGAAGTGAGTGAGGAGATGAGCATCCACTGCGATGAAATTTTCGGCCCAATATTATGTGTCATGAGGGTTCAAAGTCTTGATGAAGCTATGTCGATCATTAATAGACACGAATACGGGAACGGCACCTGCATTTTCACGCGCGATGGCGCTGCGGCACGCTATTTCTCTGATCATATTCAGGTCGGCATGGTAGGTGTCAATGTGGCGCTGCCCGTTCCAGTAGCGAGTCATAGTTTCGGCGGATGGAAACGCTCGCTATTCGGCGATCTCAGTATTTATGGTCCCGATTCGATTCGCTTTTATACTCGCAGGAAGACAATGACGCAGAAATGGCCTGCTCAGGGCGACAGCGAAGGAACGCGATTTTCTTTTCCCAGTAGTTAGACATGAGTTAGGTTTACTCTTTTGCTAGAATCTGCGTACAGTACTGGCCGAGCTTTATTCTTGAAATTAAATTAGCGTATTAGGGTTCTACTATTGAACTTACAAAGTCAAAAAAGAACTAAAAAGCGTGCATCTATGCGTATTCTATCCTCTAGTAATCGCGTTATTGCGTTACTCAGTGCTTGTCTGTTGCTGGTTGGCTGCTCCGGGGCGAACCTTGCTGCCCGTCCTGTAAATAACCTCTATTGCGACAATTTTGTTCTCTACGAAATTTGTGCGCGTGACACCAATCGCGACGGCATAGTCGACTATACTTATTTTCAAGAAAGTAAAGAGATATTCATGTACCGAGACCGGCTTCCACGTCGAATACCTGCGGGTTTTGGTGTGCATCGCTGTGCGATGCCAATGGAAGAGGATTTAATAGCAACAACTTCGCGTGTATTTTTTATAGACGATTTGTCGTCGCTACTCGAAAAAACCGATATTCGTGGTTCGATGATGCTTAAGTATATGGCGAAGTTACCTGAGGTGACGGCCTGCAATATGCGTGCGGAGCAAGCACTGACCGACGACTAGCTGGTAACCGTCACGGCTGTCTTAAGTTTTTCTTCTGCTGCGGCGTTCTTGATCATGGCTGAGATCAAGGTTGGCATCTTTCTAAGCTTGATCTTCGATCTGCAGGGTCTTGATAGTTACAAAAATCCAACCTCCGTAAATGGCCAAGCAGGGTCAGCCTACCTACAGCATGCACTGTTGGTGAATGTTTCAAAACCATCTGGCATAGTCACCCGATTCAGTTCTGCGTTCCAGACTTAACGACATTCCAAACCGAGATGGAGCGTCTGGCAGGCATTGAATATGGCGGCGTGTTGGGTCGATAGCTTTTTTGGGAAAATCATTTCGTATTGAATTTCTTTTAGGTAGAAGTTATTGTTTGGCAGCATTCTAGCTACAGGTGTAACCGTTTACGGAACTAAAGGAGTCAGCATGGGCAGCAAACTACGATTTCTGACAGCAATTATTGCTGGCTCGGCTTTAGCTGGAATGAGTCAGTTTTGTTTGGCACAGAATACCGATGACCCGGTCGCAGACTTAGTCTCTCGCCTAAAGTTAGAGAGCTATAAAACCACGCTCAAGGGTTTGACCCAGTTTGGTGATCGTCGCCAAGGCACGAGTCGCAACCGCGCAGCGGTTGATTGGATCGAAGAGCAGCTTATCTCCTATGGCTGCAGCAACGTCGAAAGACTGCACTACACATTTACTGCGCGTCCACGTGGCTCTGGCCGCAGAGCGGCTGCGGATACTCCCGATCTAACTACCCCTACTGGAGGTCTGGTTGGCCGTAATGGAAGTGGCCCGGGTGGCAGCTCCATTTATGGGTATCGCTCGCCCACTGGAGTGAATCGCGACCTACAAGCGCAGCCAGATGAAAGAATTCGATTACTGAATGCCGAGGAACCGGTCGATGGTCCGCGGTCTGAAGTGTATTGCACCAAGATAGGGACAACACGCCCTGATGAGATGTATATCGTTAGCGCGCATATGGATGGTCACGGTGTAAACGAAGCAGTTAACGACGACGGTTCTGGCACGGCGCTGGTTATGGAGCTTGCGCGCATCATGAGTGATTCGGGAGTAGAGACTGAGCGCTCCATACGTTTCGCTTTGTGGAACAACGAGGAGACCGGTCTCAACGGGTCGTCTGCCTATGTCGAACAGCGCAAAGAGTTACAAGGTATAGAGGAGCCGGCAGATTCTGGCAAGTATCCGGAACCCACTTGGTTAGGCATGATTCAACATGACATGATGCTTTGGGATCATGGTGCGCCGCGTGCCGATGGCACAGTAAGTTGGGATCAGCGAGCAGAAGCCGATGTGAATATCGAGTTCCAGTCTGTCTCTGATCTTGCTGATGAATCGATGCGTCTCGCTTTTGTGTTTAAGGCAGCGGCGGATGCCTACAATACTGACTATCCTGCAACCGTCGGGCCGCACATGACGAATACAGATTCCACGCCCTTCATGAACGAGGTTCCCTCAAT
>CALKDE010000405.1 GCA_938082955.1 uncultured Pseudomonadales bacterium | reverse complement strand
CTGTATAGTGCACCTCGCCGGAATTCTAATAGAAGATAAAAATACCAGTTACGCCAGCGCGAATGTCGACGCTACTAAAGCTGTGGTAGAAGCAGCTCAAAAACTGGGCGCCAAGCACATCGTTTTTATCAGCGTAGTTGGCGCCAGCAAAAATTCTAGCAATGCCTACTTCCGCTCGAAGGGATTAGCTGAGGAATTCGTTAAGAATTCAGGCCTTGCAGCGAGCATCATTCGAACACCCATCTTGCTTGGGCCCAATACTGCAGGTGCCAGCTCTTTGATTGGTGCAGCCAAGCAGACTAAGACAAAAATTCTAGGCGGCGGAAAATACTCAATGCGCCCACTGGATATTGATGACCTCAACCAGGCCATCCTAAATTGCTGCAATAGCGACTCCCTCGAGGCGAAGTTATACGAATTGGTGGGACCAGAACCCATCAGCTATCGTGATCTCATTCAGAAGACCGCGGCGATGATGAAAAATAGTGTTGAGATTGGCTCCGTCCCAGTTGCCATCGCCAAATTAGTTGCCGCAATAAGCTCTCGCATCAAGGGCGGGGGCATCACACCAACAGTGATCGATGTTATTACGATGGACGAAGTAGTTAATAAGAACGCAGATGGCGAACTGAACATCACTCTCACGCCTTTACAGAACACTTTGGAAAAAATATTGGAGCATAAGAAAAACAAATGAGCGAAGAAATCGAAAACAACCCACAAGCAACAACTGAACCCGCGGCGGAAGCAGCACTGCCAAAGAAGAAACCCAACCCGATAGGCCGCGTTGTTTTCCTCATTCTTACTGCACTGTGTTTCGCCTATCTTTACTACAGGCTCAATGGCGCTGCTGGCCGCGAAGGGTTAAGTCTCGTCGAATATATGACGCAGGTATTCGCGACCGTAGATTGGATTCCATGGCTGGCATTAATGGTCTGCTACTCGCTCTTCTACTTCGCAATAGACACACTCGTAGTCACCAAAGCACTAAATTGGTTTGTGGCTGATATTAAATACAAAGACATTATGCCGATCCGTGCCAGTTCCTACATCATCTCTATATTCAATGAGCAGATCGGTAAAGGCGCTATGGCCTACTATCTGAACAAGCGCGACAAAATCCCAGGCTGGGAAGTTGGCTCGGTAATGTTATTCGTGATGTTCTGCGAAATTTACTACCTATTGGTCTGGGCTACTGTTGGCTTCGCAGTCGGCGGCGATTCTCTGCCGGACGTGTTCGGTTTAGTACCCTATATAGCAGCTGTTGCCACTGTATTTTTTCTCCTTTGGATAGCCTATTTTCGAGGGGCGATTCTTCCGGATAATAAATTCCGCGAAAAAACTGTCTTGCACGCCTTTCGCCAAGCCAAACCCTGGCATTATGGAGCCTTTTTCTTACTTCGCTCACCTGCCCTGCTAGCGGCTATTGTTGTTTACACCGTCGCACTCAACTTATTCGGCGTTGAAGCATCTCTAATGACATTGCTACCTTTCTTGCCTGTTATTTTCTTTGCAGCCGCTGTTCCCACTCCTATGCGCGCCGCTGCAATAACCTTCTGGGTCATCTTGTTCCCTGAAAACGAAGGCCAGATGGCGGCATTCGGTTTCGTTCAGCATAACTTCTTCATATTGTTCAACGCGGCTATCGGACTCGTTTTCTGGCGCAAGGCACAACGGGATCTGTTCGGCAAGTAATGGCTAACCTGCTCACCGCTATACGCCTGCTGCTGGTTATTCCAGTAGCTATGGCAATAGTGGATTCATCCTTATTGGCGAACTGGTTCTTACTAGTACTAATTATCATAGCCATAGCTACCGACTACTTCGATGGAAAGGTAGCCCGCGCCCTCAAGACCGCATCTGCCCGAGGCATGTTATTCGACCACGGTACGGATTTTATTTTCGTCACAGTAGCACTGTTTGCGCTCTCCACAATCGGCTTATCGAGCATCTTGTTACCTCTATTGATAATCGTTGCATTCTCGCAATACGTGTTCGATTCCTACTACTTATCCAAGCAGAAGCAACTGCGAATGAGTTTCCTGGGACGTTGGAACGGCATTTTCTACTTTGTGCCTACCGTATTAGTCGCAAGCTCCAGGCTCCCTGTATTCGAGCAAACGCAGGCGATATTTAATCTAATAATCGTCTACTTTAACTATGCGCTAGCAGTTTCCACCCTCGCCTCAATTGTTGATCGTGCTATCGCACCATTGCTGCAAAAAGATAAATGAACGGGCCACCATGAGCGTAATGAAAACCAAAAGAACCCGCTCCCTATCAATGATCCTTACGATGATTTTTAGCGCATTTATCTTTTCTACTGCCGTTCGCAGCGCCGAACCAGAGTCTTCCCTCATGCTATTTCAAGCTATAGACGAAAGGTTGGCGCACATGGATGATGTCGCTTTGTTTAAAGCACAGAATCAAATGCCGGTAGAGGATATCGAGCGCGAAAAGATTGTGCTGTCTGATGCGAAACAACTCGCATCAAGTCATGGACTGGACCCTGATTCGATGGAGCGTTTTTTCATTGCCCAGATAAGTGCCGCGAAGGCGATCCAGTATCGCTACAGGGCTGCGCTATTAACTCGCGAGATACCGACCCGATTAGTAGATCTGCAAGCGGGCATTCGCCCGGCACTGGATCGACTGGGCAACGATATCATCGTACTCTTCGCCACAGTGTTGCACAGTCGATCTGCAATGGAAGAACAAAGCCGCGAACGTTTCATGAACACACTGCAGAGTCAGTTGCTCGCTGATGCGGAAAGAGAAGCTATGTTCGATGCAATGTTGGAAGTACGGCGCAGCCAGTAGCGCTAATCGTGCCGTATTGAACAATTCTTCATGGCAAGGCACACTTAGCCCCCCTTGCTAATACCCGCTAGCAATACACTGGCGATAAACAAACTAAGAACAGATTTGTGAATAGAGGCTAAACACAATGCCATTGGACATTACAATCACCCTCAGCGACGGGGACTTGCAAAAATTTCAGGAAAGCATCAACAAGGGCAAGCTCGCCGTCGACAATCAAGAAAGTGCCGAGGCTATCGAGCAAAAGGCCTACGAGCTGATCGAGCTCGCGACGGGCGGCGATTTACCCCAGTTTGTACACGATCGGATTCTCAAGTTACAGATTCTGCTAAACATGATTAGAGACACCGAATGGAAACTTACCAAGGCAGAGATACAGAGTATTCGCGGAGCGCTCTATTACTTCGTCGATCCAGACGACTTGATCCCAGACCACATCCCTGGAATCGGCTTCCTAGATGATGCAATGTATGCTGAGATCATCGTTCAAGAGCTGAGCACCGAGATAAAGATGTATCAGGAATTCTGCCAATTTCGAATCTCAGAGGAAAACCGCCAAAGAAATAAGGGCATAGATCCCCATGTCGGACGTGAAGACTGGATCTGTGAAAAACGTTCCACGCTTCACGCGCGTATGCGTGAGCGTCGCGCCTTAAGTACTGGAGGCCGAGGCCTTCGTATGCGAATATTTTAGTAACCTGGAGTCACCCTTGAAAAAAAACACTATCTTACTGGCTCTTAGTTTCACAGCACTGCTTAGCTCGCTCCATTCATCGGTGTTGGCGCAGCAATCTATAGTCCCCATCGACAGCGCTATTCGACGTTCTTTTGATGCGATTTCCTCCGACCCTCGTGTCAGCGCGGGACTGCTAAGAATAGAGGCAAGAGAAGCAGAAATGGTGCGAGAACAGTTTCGACTAACCGAAATTCCCGCCCCGCCATTTAAGGAAGAGGTGCGAGCTGCCTACTACTTAACCTTGATGCAGGACCGCGGTCTTGCAGATGCCTATATCGATAGTGAGGGTAATGCAATTGGAATTCGTCTTGGCAGTGGTGATGGACCAACTCTCCTGATAGCCGCTCACCTAGACACAGTATTTCCCGAAGGCGTAGATACCAGCATCGAACTGCGCAGAGGACGCTACTATGCTCCTGGCATAGGTGACGACACGCGCGGCCTCGCTGCCATGCTATCCATTATCGAGACGCTTAACGACTCGGGAATTCAGACTCATGGCGATATCATATTTGCCGCAAACGTCGGCGAAGAGGGCAGAGGTGATTTGCGCGGTATCAAGGCGATTTTTCGAGACCACCCAGAAATAGATGGCTTCGTCTCTATTGATGGCGTTCGACTTCGGCGCATCACCACAGGCGGCACAGGCAGCCGACGCTTCGAGTTTCGTTTTAGCGGGCCTGGTGGACACTCTTTCGGCGCCTTTGGCCTAGCTAGTGCGATACATGCTATGGGCAGGGCTATCAGCAAGATAGCCGACTTTGAGACCCCTAGCTTCCCCAAAACCACATTCACCGTTGGCACGGTAACAGGTGGCACCTCAGTTAATTCAATCGCAGCGGATGCGGTATTCGCTCTTGATATGCG
>CALKDE010000404.1 GCA_938082955.1 uncultured Pseudomonadales bacterium | reverse complement strand
CAGGCCAAAAACAAGGATCACACCACCATAAGACTCCTCAAAGAAGTTGTGCCCGGCGCGGATAGCTTTTCAGAGAAGCAAGGCGAAGTTCCCGTCTACAAGGCCTATAAGACTGCTTCAGACACGGGCGAGCAGACCCTGATCGGCTATGCTTTCGTCTCCGCCGACACCCATCCCGAGCCTAGCGGCTACACCAGCCAGATCGACAGCCTCATCGGCATGGATCTAGAAGGCAACATCGTTGGTCTAAAGGTCATCTATTACAAAGAATCCCTGCGCCACACTTGGGGAGACTTCTTCGCCTGGGATGGCTATGAAGAACAGTTCGTCGGTAAGCGCGCCGAACAGCGATTCCAAATTGGCAACGACATAGATGGCATCGTGAAGGCAACAATCTCAAGCAAGGCTATGGCCCGGGGTGTTAGGCACTCTGTGCGCGCTGTTACCCTTGAGTATCTGCGCTAGTTCTTGCTCGACTATTCTTAGCAAAGCTATAACTTGCTCGACTAGTCTTAGCAAAGCTATAATTTGCGCGACTATTCCTAGCAAAGCTATAAGAAAGCCCTGCAGGTAGGTTCTCGCTAGACTCTCTCGCGCAAGCTCTCTATTCTGGATTGAAATTCGCTCACCTGAAAAGGATATCCTCATGTGCAACACCTTCAAGTCTGTTAAATCACTTGCTAGCATCGGCAGTGTTTGTGCCGCCATGTTTGCACTTAGTACCACTCATGCTCAGCCGTTTGAGGCGCATCCTTCAACTCAGGAAGAGTCGATTAAGGTGACGCTGGAAACGCTGGCTGGCTGGGAGCAGGACCTCTCAAATTGGGGACGCTGGGGACCTGATGACCAGCGCGGCACCCTTAACTTAATCACGGCTGCAAAGACTAAACAGGCCGCCTCTTTAGTGCTCTCAGGCGAAAGCGTGACCTTGCAGCACTTTGTAACAACTGAGCCTCCGGCAATAGATAGTGCCGCGTTTGGCCCTACCGATCATTGGATGAGCCGGATAGACCCAGTTACTGGCGAGCCCTCCTTTGCCCTGGACGAGATTCAGTTCTCTCTGCACGACGGCATGTTGTCTCATCTGGACGCACTGTGCCATTACCGCACTGAGATCGATGGCGAGTACATTATCTTCAATGGCTATCCGCAGAACCTCACCGCCACCGGCTGTGAAGACCTAGCCATCGATCGCATGGGTACTTCTTACGTGACCAGAGGCATTTTGGTCGACATGCCTTTGCTGCGCGGCGTCGAATGGCTAGACCCAAGCACCCCCATTTATGTCGAAGACTTGCTCGCTTGGGAGGAGTTCGCAGGTGTAACCATTAGCAGTGGCGACGCCCTATTCGTTCGCACCGGACGGTGGGCCATGCGCGATGCCGAAGGTCCGTGGCAATACGGTCAGGCTGGCGCAGGTCTACACGCTTCGGTCCTGCCCTTTTTGCGTGAGCGCGATGTGGCAATATTAATAGGTGATGCAGTGAATGATGTGCAGCCTTCTGGTGTGGCGGGCATCAATAGGCCCATACACCAACTGACTCAAGTGAACTTAGGCCTGCCGATCGTGGACAACGGCTACATGAAGGACGTAGCAGAGACTGCAGCACGATTGCAGCGCTGGGAATTTATGACGTCTATCCAGATCAATCCGATCAAAGGCGGCACAGCGAGTCCCTTTAACGCTTTGGCGACATTTTAAGCTGCCAGCAAGTTAGGAGGCTCACTGCGGATAAGCATCGCTCGCAGTGAAGGCTCGATAACCCTCGGCCATAGCTTGCGCGCAGTTGCCCGGCGTAGGCCCCCCTGCGAAGAAACCTTCGCAGGGTTGTGCTACTAATTCCGGCATGTTGGCTCGCACCCAATCCCGTGCTTGGTAGTAGATGGGTAGATCATTAGAGCTAGTTTCCACCGAAGACACTCTCCCACCCTCGAAGGTAATCTCAAAAGTATCCGTAACAAAGAAGTCGACAGCTAGCGCTAGCATCGGATCATCCTTTACCGTTATTGGGCAGCTAACGATGTTCGATGCTTTGAGCGCACACCGTTTCCGCTCGACGATCTCGTAGTTCCCTCCCTCGGCCCAACCCTGATAATACAGAAGTGACTCTTTTGAATCCTCTGCGCTGGCGAGTGCTTCTTCGAGACGCGCGCTGTCGAAAGAGTAGAAATCATCAATCAGGGACTCAGCGATAGGCAGCAGACCTTCAGTATCAGCAGGGAAAACCGAGCTATCAGTTAAGGCACAGGCCTGCAAACCAGCTACTACAGCGATAACCTTCAGTAGTCTTCGCATGATTCACAGTTCTCGTAGCGCTTGGTCTGACTTGAATGGAATAAGGAATTGAGTAACGAGGGAGAGTTTTTTGCCAGTCCCATTGCCCACTTGCTCAATATGATTTTTCCCCGAGAACGTCCCGAAGACGCGGTCCCATAGGATTACCGTGCAGCCGAAATTAGTATTGCTCTCTTTGTAGATGCAGGAATGGTGCAGCTGATGCCATTCGGGTGTGTTGAACAACCAACCAAACGCGCCAGAGACTAAAGGCAAATTGCTGTGGCATAGGTGTGCCGTGTTGAGACGAAACACGACAACTACCGCCACCACGTCAGCACTAGCCCCTAAAAACGCCAAGGCAACTGCGGATCCTAAATTCAAGCCGAGGAATTCCAGCGGGTGGGTACGCTCCGCCCTAGCCACACTCATCTTCGTAATATGGTGATGCGTTGCATGGATTCGCCAGAGAAACATGAAGCGATGCTGGACGCGATGCGCCCAATAGCCAATAAACTCGGCGGCAAAAATAGCGATGAATGCCGCCACTAATAATCCGCCGACAGTGTCGGCTTCCAGTCGAAGCCCAAATCCAGAGCTGTCACGCAGTAAGGCGAATGCATTAGAAATAGGTGTTTCATAGGCATCATCGTAGATCGGCCCCCAGATCAGAAAGGAGCAGGCCAACCAGAACAGATCTTCGATGAAATCCTTCCAATCCAATAGCCAGTCCTTCCGTTTAGGTATCAAACGCTCGGCGAACAAAAGCAATGGAATTGGCACGAATAGCAGCACAGGCACGAGTACAGACAGATCAATCCATCCGGTTATAGCTGCATTCGCGACAAGCAGGGAAAAACCGAGAAGAATGATCGGCTGTGGTAGAGACCAAGGTGAAAGGATATCTGGCGTATTTAGCATATAAACCCTCGACACATAACTTCAACAAAAAGTAGTACTGGCATTAAACAAAAAACATAGCTTTCACATTTCGAATAATAAGCAAAACGCCTATTTTGATGAGATTGTTATCTCATTAAGAATATCCAGATTGGAAGATAACTCTTCCGTTCTCGAAGGAAACGCATTCTTGAGGAGTATGTAAGCGAGAACATCCAAATAATTCTGCTGTGTCAGTTGCCCGGGGCGATCAGTAGGCATGTCGCTGCGTATTTTCTCAAAAAACTCACCCAAGGTTCTTCCTTCCCAAAGAAACATGAAACCCATGCCCACTAAGCCGGGTGAGTTACTGTTGCCCCCTAGATCCTGACCGTGGCAGGAGACAC